>CAZKNW010000758.1:0-1885 GCA_964554035.1 uncultured Verrucomicrobiota bacterium | reverse complement strand
GGTCACGTGCAACCTGTTCTCACTGTATTGCTATGAGAAGCTTTGTGGTGTTCCGCCCACCAGGCACAAACGCAGCGATGCCGAGGCCATGGCCAAGCAGTTTGGAGGTTATGATTTCTCAAAGCCCGACTGGTCCGCATGGAAATCCAAACCCTTCCTGGCCCTGGCCATGTATGTGCAGTTGCAGAATGAGTTTGGCTGGGAGCCCTTCAAGAAGATCTTTGCGGATTACCAGGCATTGCCAGGGGACGAAAAGCCCAAGAGTGATGCCGACCGCATGGACCAGTGGCTGATCCGCTTTTCCAACGAGGTGGGCAGGGACCTTGGGCCGTTCTTCCAGACCTGGGGAATGCCCCTTTCCAACGAGGCAATTCAACAGGTAAAAGGCAAGCCCGTCTGGATGCCTGCCAACTTTCCGCCGAAGGGGTGATTTATTTCCTCACCAGCTTGTAGATCTTCCCGGATTCGCCCTTGAGGCTGTTGGTGTCATTGGTGAGGACGTAGACCTCTCCATCGGCATCCTGTCCCATGGCCACGACGTAGGCGCCAATGCGACCCTTCTTGGGGAAGTCCTCGATCGGAAGAACGCTCAATTCCCACTCCTCGCCCTTGGGTGATCCGCAGAGGACCACGCCGTCCGCCAGTCCCCAGTTGCGGCTCCAGTCCGCGAAGACGTAGTGGCCATTCAGGGCAGGGATGTCCTTGCCGCGATAGACATAGCCTCCGGTGACACTGATGCCGCGGATGTCCTGCGCGTGCCGGTTGCTGTTGTGGCCCTTGAGGTTCTTGTAGGTGAGGATTGGATCGATGAGCTTGGAACCATCCTTGCCTTTCGCAGGCGTGGATTCGGGAGCCTGAACGGGATTGGCGGGATCGAAGCCAATCTTGCCTTCGCGCATACGCCATCCGTAGTTGCCGCCCTTGCTGATGAGGTTGATCTCCTCGAACATGCTCTGTCCGACGTCGGCCGCGAAGAGATGATGATCGCCTCCCTGGTCAAAGGAAATCCCCCATGGGTTGCGGATGCCATAGGCCCAGATCTCCGGGCGTCCCTTCTTGCCATCGGCGAAGGGGTTGTCCTTGGGAATGCCGTAACCCTTTTTCCTGTTCACGTCGATTCGGAGGATCTTGCCCATCAGCTTGGAAAGGTCCTGACCGTTGCCGTCCTCGGAATGCCCCTTGCCCTGGTCGTTTCCGTTTCCTCCGTCGCCCACGCCGATGTAGAGGTAGCCATCGGGACCAAAGGCGATCCTGCCGCCATTGTGATTGAAGGCGGGTTGATCGATCTCGAGGACGATACGCTCCGAAGTGTGGTCCACCTGCAGTGGATTGCCCTTCATCGTCCTGAACTCGGAAAGACGGCTGGTGTGATTCCAGTCCGATGGAGCCGAGGAGCGGAGGGGGGCACTGAAGAAGGTGTAGACCTTTCCGTTCTTCTTGAAATTGGGATGAAGCGCGATCCCAAGGAGTCCGCGTTCGTCGAAGCGTCCATCGTTCAGCTTGGCGAGACGATCGCGGAGATCGAGGAAGGGTTTCTCAAGAACCTCGCCGTCCTTTGACAGGATTTTGGCCACGCCGATCTGGTCGCCCACGATCATGTGACCGGAGCCATCATTGAAAGGGACCAGGTTGATGGGGGAGGTGAAGCCTCCCGCCACGAGCTTCAAGCCGAGGGCCGGGATGTCCTTGGCCGTGGCGCTGATGGAACAGAGGGCGAGAGCGAGGAATAGACTGATTCTTTTCATGAATGGGTGGATGACGGGGAGTTAACAGGGAGACGGTGTGACTTCCAAGTGCATTCAGTCTGGGAATGCAGACGGGAAAGAGGTTTCATCCGGGCATGTCATGGACTAAGTCATGCTGCCTGTTGCGCTTGGTGGGATGG
>CAZKNW010000757.1:0-1888 GCA_964554035.1 uncultured Verrucomicrobiota bacterium | reverse complement strand
AGCGGGATGTCGACCAGGCACGCGAGCTCTACCAGCAGGCCATGGATCACGGATGCTCGATCGGCTTTCTCTCCATGGGACACCTGCACGAGGACGGCATCGGTGTCCCCAAGGATCGCGACAAGGCGCTTGATCTCTACAAGCAGGCCTTCGCAAGGGGATGCGTCCAGGCAGAGGACGCCATCAAGAGACTCACTTCAGCGTGATGTCCCCCTGCCCTTCCTGGATCCTCACCAACTCGTGGTATTTGCCGTCGAGACTCTCGACGGAGAAGACGTGACCGACAAAGGAACCATGCTCCCTTGCTACTCCCGCTCGGAGCGTTGTCGTGTTGAGCCGATGACCCTGCGGATTGATCCAGGTGACCTTGACGGCTCCATCGTAGCCGTTGATGAACCGGAAACTCACCGGCTTACCGCCCTTCCCTGACCGGATCTTCGCAATCAGGTTCACCGGCCCCACATCGAGGGTTCCCCGAAGCAGCTTCGCCAGGTCCTTGATTTCCTCCAGATGAGACGCGGCCACATTGGTGTTCTCGTCGGGATCCGCGACCTGGTCATAGAGTTCGGTAAACTCGAGTTTCCCATCCTCCATCTTCCGCCACTCCACATACCTCCAGCGGTCCGTCCGGACGCCATGTCCGATCATTCCCGAGCGGATGTATTGGCTGAAGGCAGCCCCCTTGTGCTCCGCCTCAGGATCCTCCAGCAGCGCCTTCATGCTCTTGCCCTCGACAAAGTCCGGAACCGGAACCTTCGCCAGGTCACAGATGGTGGGAAAGACATCGAGGGACTCGACGATCCTCCGGCTTCGCTTTCCGTTTCCAGCCGCACCGGGATCGCGGATGATGAAGGGAATCCGGGTATCGATCTCATAGTTGGTCATCTTGCTCCATCCATTGTGCTCTCCCAGCTTGTAACCATGGTCGCTCCAGAGGACCACAGCGGTATCATCAGCCAGTCCCTGTTCCTCAAGGGCATCAAGCAACCTGCCCACCTGGGCGTCGATGAAGGAGATCGCAGCCACATAGGCATGCCTCAACCTCCGGACCTCCTTATCGGGAAGGCTTCCGGAAAAGGGCGTCGGCATGTCGACCATGTCGGCGTAATGGGACAGCTCGTAATTGGTCCCCACCGCCACCTCGGGTGCGCCCTTCGGAGGAAAGGGATTCTTGGCCAGGGGAATCTCATTCCGGTCATACTTGTCCCACCACGACTTGGGCGGTGCCCAGGGCAGATGGGGAAGGACAAATCCCACCGCAAGGAGGAAGGGCTTGTCACCGGCCTTGAGCTTCTTCATCCGCTCAATCGACTTGATCGCCATCGATCCATCGGTGTGTTCGGAATCGGCCACATCAGGATCATTGGTGATCACGCCGCGGAGATTCCCCTTCTGCCAGCTCTTCTCCGGCAGCTCCCTTCGCACCTTCGCCTGATAGGCTTTCTGCCGGTCGCTGTAGTGGGTGAAGCTGCCGCTTCCCCAGGTATGTTCCACATCCCAGGACCGCGGATCCTGCCAAGGGTTGTGAAAGATCTTCCCAAAGCCCTCACAGGTATAGCCATGCTTCCTCAGGTGCTGGAAAAGGGTCACCGCATCAGGCTTGGTCTCCCGGAAATGCGTGCGCAGGGTGTAGACGTTCAGTGTATCGGGACGAAGACCCGTCCACGTACTGGCCCTGGATGGATTGCACACCGCCACCTGCACATAGCACCGGTCAAAGGTCACACCGGTCTTAGACAGCTTGTCGATGTTCGGCGTCAACATATGCTCCGCCCCGTAGCACTTCAGTTCGGGCCGCAGATCATCGATACAGATGAGGAGCACATTGCGATGCTCCGTCGACGCAGCCTGAGCCGGACGGGGAACAGCCGATCCTCCCGCCAGAAGC
>CAZKNW010000756.1:0-1888 GCA_964554035.1 uncultured Verrucomicrobiota bacterium | reverse complement strand
CAGTATCATTTGGCAATTCATTCAAAGGCAGTGGCCTCCGGCTCATCGGCATCGGAATCGTGCTTTGGGCCCTTCCGGGCTGGGGGCGGGTGGATTTCGACAGGGATATCCTCCCCATCTTCAGGAAGCATTGTTTCGAATGTCATGGGCAGGAGGAGCAGAAGGCGGGGCTGGGGCTGGCCACGTGGTATCATTCACAGCAACTGCCTGACTCGGGTGAACCGGCCGTTGTAGCTGGCAAGGCAGGTGAAAGCCTCCTGATCGCCAAGATCGAAGGAAAGGTGGAAGGGGCGCGTATGCCCCTGGATCAGGCTCCGCTGTCGGATTCGGAAATCGCCCTCATCCGCAAGTGGATCGAGGAGGGGGCAAGTCGTCCCGACGATGGATGGAGGCCCGAGCGGCATTGGGCCTATGAAGCGCCGACATTACCCGAGGTGCCTGTTTCAGATGGAAAGGGCTGGGCCCGGAACGAGATCGATCATTTCATCGCCCGGAAGCTTTCCGGAATGGGGATTTCCAACAATCCGGAAGCGCAGCCTGCCAGTCTGCTTCGCAGGCTTTACCTGGACCTGATTGGCCTGCCACCCACGATTGGTGAGCTGGATGCCTTCCTGGAGGATGACTCCCCCGACAAGTATGAGCGGAAGGTGGATGAACTGCTGAGTTCCAGGCATTTCGGAGAACGTTGGGCACGACAGTGGCTGGACCTGGCACGCTACGCGGATTCCGAAGGCTATCAACGCGATGAGCTGCGTGAGATCTGGCCTTACCGGGACTGGGTGATCAAGGCGTTGAATGACGACATGCCCTTCGACCGGTTCACCGTCGAGCAGATTGCAGGAGACCTGCTTCCCAATCCCACACTGGACCAGAAAATCGCCACTGGCTTTCACAGGAATCCCACACTGAACCTCGAGGCGGGCACGGACCCGAATGAGGATTATTACAAGCAGGTGGTGGATCGCGTGAATACGACCGGGACCGTCTGGCTGGGAAGCACCATGGCCTGTGCCCAGTGCCACAACCACAAGTATGACCCCTTCAGCACCAAGGAATACTACGAGCTCTTTGCCTTCTTCAACAACACCCCTCACGAGAGCCGCCAGACTGGTTCCAAGATGGGAATGTCGGGGATGGTCTACATTGGTGCGGACATCGTCGTCCCAAGATCAGAAAGCGAGCAGACGGAGAGGGAACTCAAGTCGAAGGCCTATCGTCGTTCACTTGCGGAGCTGAGCGCCTACCTCGATCCCTTGTGCGAGGCGATCTCCTCGGATGCGAAGGAACTCAAGAAGCAGTCTGCTGCGGTCCGGAAGCAGTTGAAGGTGGAGCCGCGCAAGCGTCGTGTCGCCAACTACGACATCATCATCAAGGGCGCCTTCAAGAATGATGCCAGGGCGAAGGCACTCCTGAAGCAGACGGATTCGCTTGAGAAGGAATTTCGTTCCCTCAGCGACTACAAGACAAGGGTCATGCAGGAGATGGAGGAGCCTCGCCTGACGCACATCGCCAAACGGGGTGATTTCCTGAACAAGGGGGCACAGGTGGAACCGGGAGTGCCTTCAATCCTTCATGCCTTTCCCAAGGATGCTCCCAAGAACCGCCTTGGTCTTGCCCAATGGCTGGTCTCTCCGGACAATCCCCTGGTCGGGCGGGTGACGGTCAACCGGATCTGGGCGGAGATCTTTGGGCAGGGAATCGTTCCCACGATGGAGGAATTCGGCCGGCAGGGGGAGGCACCGACCCATCCTGAACTGCTGGACTGGCTGGCGGTCGTCTTCACCGGTGCGGATGGCTGGTCCAGAAAGGCGCTAATCCGTCGCATCGTGACTTCGTCCACCTATCGGCAGAGCAGTGAGGTGCGTTCCATGGCTGCCTCGGTGGATCC
>CAZKNW010000755.1:0-1889 GCA_964554035.1 uncultured Verrucomicrobiota bacterium | reverse complement strand
ATGCACAGGGTGTTGTTTCCCCTCCCCGCAAGCTTCTTGATCGGGTCGCCCGTGGCAACCGGAAGGAGTTGAAGGAAGGTGAGGTTTGTTGTGGCAGTGCCGGCACCTACAACCTGACTGAACCCGAGATGGCTGCGCAGCTTCAGAAGCGCAAGGTGCATCACATCCTGGAATCGGGTGCAGATTGGGTCGTCACCTCCAACCCGGGATGCATTCTTCAGATCCAAGCCGGATTGCGGAAGGCTGGCAGGCCGGATGTGCAGGTCATTCACATAGCCGATCTAATGGCGGAAAATCTCGACATGGATTCCGAATGATTTTTTGGGCGCCGGGAATTCCCAGCGACAGGAACTGATGTTAGCCTCATCGCCTCAATGGCGAAGAAATCAGAAAGCCCTGGGCGTTCAGTTGGAAACCATTCCAAGCTACCCGTCTTCATTGGACTGGCGGGCATTGCTGTGATTGGGCTGCTTTTGTTCGCCCGCCAGCCCAAGCCTGAAGTGGCACCCGGCAAAGGGGCCACCAAGGCAGAGGAGGCACCAGAGAACGAATCCTTTGAGGAGGCCGACAAGAGAATCTTCGCCACCTACGCCGGATCGGAATCCTGCAAGTCCTGTCACCAGAAGGAGTGGGACCTTTGGATGGAATCCAACCACTTTCACGCCGAAAGGCCGGTCAGCAAGGAACTGGACAGTGATGCTTTCAACCCACACCGGGATTTCACCTATGGCACCCAGACATCGTCCGCCTTCGAAACCAACAACACCTTCAAGGTCCGTACGCGGGGCTTCGAGGACCAGGTGGAGGACTATGAACCTGAAAGGGCGATCGGCGTTGAGCCTTTGAGGCAGTATCTGGTTGAAGGCGGAAACGGACGTCTTCAGGCCATGGAATTGAGTTTTGATCCCATCAACAAGGAGTGGTTCAACGTTTACGGCGATGAAGATCGCCGCCCCGGAGAATGGGGACACTGGACCGGAAGAGGCATGACATGGAACAACATGTGTGCCGGGTGTCACAACACCCGTCTAAGGAAGAACTACGACGAGAAGACCGACTCCTACCTGACCACCATGGCCGAGATGAGCGTGGGCTGCGAATCCTGCCATGGACCAATGAAGGATCACGTGGATTGGCAGATCGGTTACAAGGACAGCGGAAAGAAGGACCCTACACTTCCTCTCCTGACGAGGGACCAAAACGTGGATACCTGTGGCACATGCCATTCCAGAAGGACCGAGCTCACGGGAGACTTCAAACCAGGAGATCTCTATCCGGATCACTTCACCCTGTTTCTGCCGAATGAAAGCGAGGTTTACTACCCTGATGGGCAGGTGCGCGAGGAGGATTACGTATTCACCTCCTTTCTTAGCAGCAAGATGCATGCGGCAGGCGTTCGCTGCATGGACTGCCACAACCCCCATACCACCAAGCGGATCCTCCCAGACAACCTGCTTTGCATGCGCTGTCATTCCGGCGGATTTCCCAACAGTCCCATCATTGATCCGGTCGCTCACAGCCATCATGACGTCTCCGGTCCGGGAGGCAAATGTGTCAATTGCCACATGCCACACACCACCTACATGCAGAGGCATCCACGCAGGGACCATGGGTTCACCATTCCGGATCCCCTGCTGACCAAGGAATTTGGCGTGCCGAACGCGTGCAATCGTTGTCACCAGGACAAGTCAACGGACTGGGCCCTCGACGCGACCGAAAAGTGGTATGGAGACAAGATGGAGCGGGACACGCGAATCCGGGCGCGCTGGATCGCCAAGGCACGCCAGGGGGATCCCGAGGCCAGGGTTCATCTCCTTCACATGCTGGAGAACGAGAAGATGGATTTCTGGAAAGCCGTGGCGGCCGGCATCCTAGACGTCTATGGATAT
>CAZKNW010000754.1:0-1892 GCA_964554035.1 uncultured Verrucomicrobiota bacterium | reverse complement strand
GTGTTGGTCGTGGATGATTCCGGTGTGGTCCGGGAGGCGAACTATCGTGCCTCCACCACCTTCAGCGTGACGATCACCCTGGGCGCCACGAACCTCTCCGGCATGTGGGGCGACCGCAATCCCTGGAACGCGGCCTCTTTCCTGGCGCAGTGGAAGGCGTCCCAGTCCCTCGTGGACATCGGCTTCAAGTTCAAGGATGGCGGAGATGTCACGGTGCCCACCAGCATCGCCCTTTCTACCCATGATGGCCAAAGGCACTTCGTGCTGCAGTTGTTGCGTCCGGTCTCAGGGGCAAAGGGAGGCGCAGCCGCTGGCAGCAGGGACGACTCGGCCCAGCAGCAGAAGCTGGAATGCGCCCTGAAGCTGGCCCGGACCGTCGCACTCGATTTCAACAACGCGCTGACCAGCATACTGGGATACACGTCGTTGATGCTTCATCGTTCCGAGGCGAGCCATCCATGGCGGGACAACCTCATGGAGATCGAGAAATCGGCGGAGAAGGCCGCCGAGGTGGCGCACGATCTGGCGACCTTCAGCCTCGAGGAAAGAAACCTGAAGGATGAGTCTGCGGGCAACCTGAACGAGTTGCTGAGGAACACCTGCGCGATCCTGAGGACTACAGCTCCCGAGGGAATCAACTGGAACCACGATTTCGACAAGGGACTTTTCCACGTCAAGTTCGACGAGGCCAAGATGCAGCAGGTCTTCATCAAGCTGCTCGAGAACTCCGTGCAGGCGATGGAGGAAGGGTCAGGGATCATCAATATCAAGACGGCAAGCATCCGGAATGACTCGGTGCTCGACCCCGAAGAGGCGGGTCTGCAGGTCTCCCAGCCCCTGGTCCGGGTCGAGATTTCCGATGACGGTGTCGGGATCGCCAAGGATTCGCTTTCGCGTGTTTTTGAACCCTTCTTCACCACCAAGGAAGGCCATCGGGGCCTGGGTCTCGCCTGGGTTTATGGCGTCGTGACCAATCATGGTGGATCTGTGCTTGTCAGCAGCGTTGAGGGGGAGGGGACCAAGGCCCGCATTTATCTGCCCGCCCAGTCAACCACGGTGGAAAACGATGGGGAGGACGACACGGAACTGGAGGGTAGCCAGACCATTCTCATGGTGGATGACGAGGAGCTGCTCCTGACCATGGGGAGATGATCCTTTCCACTTATGGCTATCAAGTAATCACCTGTCTTTCCGCGAAGGAGGCCCTCGAGATCGTGAGGGAGAAGGCGGGGCAGATCGACCTGCTTATCACGGACCTGGTGATGCCTCACATGTCGGGCCGGTCTCTGGTCGCGAGGATGCGGGTGGCGGCGCCGGACATTCCGATCATTTGTGCCACGGGTTACGTCAGGCCGGACGTGCCTGGAGAGGACCTCATCTACCTACAGAAGCCCTTCACAAGCCAAAGTCTCCTGAAGAAGGTGACGGAGGCCCTTGGGGCAGCGAAAGCCCGGGCAAAGGCCGTTTCAGGGGCTTGATTTGACTATTAGCAGGGGTTTCTTGGGTTTTAAGGATAGATTAGTTGACTTAATGTTTCTCCGGTAGTCTATTACGGGCATGCAGATTGAGTCCCTCAAGGTTTTCTGCGACCTCTCTGAGACCACGAGCTTCACCAAGGCGGCCCAGATCAATGGGATCACCCAGTCGGCGGTGAGTCAGCAGATCAGTTCGCTGGAGAAGCACTTCAACTCGATGTTGATCGAGAGGAGCAAGAAGAAGTTCCGACTGACGAGGGAAGGGGAGGTGCTCTACGACTACAGCAAGCAGATCGTCCAGGCCTACGAGTCACTTCAGAATCAGCTTCAGGAGATTCAGGACATCGTCTCCGGCACCATCCGTGTGGCCACCATCTACAGCATCGGCCTGCATGACCTTCCCCCCTATATCAAGCG
>CAZKNW010000753.1:0-1895 GCA_964554035.1 uncultured Verrucomicrobiota bacterium | reverse complement strand
AAGAACCTCCGAAGGAAAGTCTGGAAAAGACTTCGTTTATGGTGCTGTTCGATCTTGTCGCGGGTTTCCTCCAGCAGTTCACCATAGGGGACTCCGCTAGGGCAGGCTGTTTCACATGCCCTGCAACCGAGGCAACTGTCGATGTTGGACACGGTAGCACCATTCATCGTTGCCGTGCCCTCCTCAAAGGCCTTCATCAGATAGATCCGTCCACGGGGCGAAAGGTTCTCATTGCCGGTCTCGAGAAAGGTAGGGCAGGAGGACAGGCAGAGTCCGCAATGAATGCAGCTGCGAAGCGGTTCAACCTCGTTTTCCTTCACACATGCAGGATCATTCTCGGGCTTCATGACGACGGGACAGGAGGCAGGACACCGGTGGGATCAAAGTAGGCCTTCAAACGATCCGTGATGGAGCAGAAGGCTTTTCTCTCGGATGGATGGGGTAACGATGTTGTCCTACGAACCCCGGATCCAGCGTGAAAGAAATCTTCGCCCCGCACAGGAGAGAATCCTGAAAGCGAAGCAGGTAGATAGGTTTGCAAATGATGATCGGGAGCAGTCCTGCAGAACGCATCGAGGGCATCCTGTTCGGCGACTTCAACAAACCCCATCGGTGAAACGACCTTTATGCCTTCCTCCACCTCTGTTGGCGTTCCCTCCAGACGGATGTTCAGGCGTAGGGCTCCATCAACGGGGTGCAGATCGATGATCGCGAGAGGGGCGGCACTCGACCGGAGGCTTGCAATGAGAAATTCTGCTTCCTTTGCATCCCCGCATTCGGTGGAAAGATGAACAACGGAAACGGGGAGCGGGCGAAGCCGCAGGGTCAGTTCAGTAACAATTCCGAGTGAGTGGTTGGCTCCGATGAAAAGTTTGCAAAGATCGTATCCGGCCACGTTCTTCACCACCTTTCCTCCACTCTTGATCAGGCGGCCATCCCCGGTGACGGCCTTCACGCCGATCAGATGATCCCTCATCATCCCGTGTCGATAGCACAGGGAACCGAAGAGGTTCTTCGCGAGGATGGTGGCAAGGGGCAGGGAGCAAGCCAAGGGTGGATCGAGGGGCAGCCACTGCCCATGTGTCTTCAGGTGTTCCTGCAAACGCCCCAGTGTCAACCCTGACCCCACGGTCACCACGAGGTCATCTGGATTGTAGGCCAGGACCTGATCGAAAGCTTCGAAACCAAATGAAACCTTCTCGGACTGGCTGGCACGCAGGCTCGCAAGCAGGCTCGCCATCTCATCGGGAGATTCTGGAAGTGGGATCACTGTCCCTTTCTTAGCAACCGGCCATAGAGTGCGGCAAGGCTGTCGACCATCACCCTGGTCGAAAATCGTTCCCTGACCATCTCCTGTCCGGTCCTCCCAAGTTGTTCAGCCAGTTCAGGAGAACCCGCAAGCCTTTGGATGGCTGATTGCAATCCAGCGACATCATGAGGCTGAACGAGAAAGCCGGTTTGCTCATTGATGCATACCTCCGGTGCTCCATCCAGATTGTAGGATATGATGGGACGCCCACCTGCAAGGGCCTGCGCGAGTGCTCGTGGCAGGCCTTCCCGATGTGAAAGGTGAACCACGGCATTCATGACTCCGACATAATCCGGTACTGCGGAAGGTGGGACCAGACCGGCAAAGACAAAATGCGCCTCAAGGCCCAGTGCCCTGATGCGGTCCTGGAGTGTGCTCCTGAGGTCTCCATCTCCAACAAAGAGAAACTGTACCCGCGGATCCTTTGCCACAATCGCCGGAGCGGCATCGAGCAGATCCTCATGCCCCTTCAGCTCAAAAAGCCTCGCAATCTTTCCGACAACAAAGGCATCGGGGCGAAGCCCCAGTTTCTTTCTCAACGAAAGGGAATTCCGGCAGTTCTGAAAGGGCTCAAGATCAAACCCGC
>CAZKNW010000752.1:0-1906 GCA_964554035.1 uncultured Verrucomicrobiota bacterium | reverse complement strand
TCTGGCTTAAGGGTGAGGGTGATGCGCTCGCCATTGCGGTTGACCACCACCCAGCTTTCGCCCTGCTTCCTGAGCTGCACGTTGCCGTCCTTGTCCTCGAGGGAAACCTCGGCCACATCATTGATCGGGAAGTCCGCGATCAGCTTGTCGCCGATCTCCTCGCCGCTTTCCGACCATTGGGACTGGTTCTTCTTGAAGACAGCGATACCTGCCGCGCCGAGCACGGCGGCCGCCACGATGAGAATGAGAAGGTTTTTCTTGTTCATTTCGCAGAGTTCCGTGTGCGTTTGAAGACGAAGACACCGATGCCGAGGGCCGCCACCAGGAAGGGAATGCCGGCGATGTTCACGACCTTGATCCGGTTCTGGAGCGAGTCGATGTCCTTGCGGAGTTCCTTCTGGACCTCCTTGAGCTTCTTGCGTTGTTCCACCTGTTCCTCCTGGAACTTGTCGATCTGGGCCTGCTGCTCGGGCGACATGATGAACTTCTGGTCGTCCTGCTTTCCGCGCTGGAGCTCGTTCAGCTTCTGCTCAAGCTCCTGAATCTTGTCCTGGAATTCCTTGATCTGGGCCTGGTAGCGCTCCTGTGCCTCGGCTTCCTTCTCCTTCACGACCGTGAAGGGGCGTGTCTTGATGGCCCTGCTGCGTGAACCGATCAGGCGGTTGTCGCCCGCCATCTGTTCCACGAGGCTCTGGACCAGGTTCAGGTTGCCGTTGATGTAGGACAGCATTCGCTGCCCGAAGAAGTTCTGCACCCGGACCGAGAAGCGGTCTGCCACGAAGTCGGCGTCCGCGATCAGGATGACCGAGTTCTCGGAAGCGGACTCGGTGAGGTGATCTCCCGCCTCCTTCTTCTCCTCACCTTCCTTCGGGGCCTCGGCGGCCGGCTTTCCATCAGGAAAGGCAGTCTTGAACTTGCCGCTGAGGCGGATGGCGATGGGAAGGGGGGCCGGGGATGCCTCAAACTTGTCCTTGATGGATTGTGGAGACATCTGGGCCGAGATCCTGTCGACGAGGGCGGCCTTGTCGGAACTGTTCATCAGGGCGGTCTTGGTCAGTCCTTCGGAAGGTTCACCCGTGAAGGCACCTGCGAGTGGAAGGATCACGTTGCTCACCTGGCTGAAGACCACGTCGTCCTGATCGAAGGCATCCTCGGGAAGGGAGAGAACGGCCGGGTTGTCGACAACACGTCCGCCACCGCCTCCGGTCTGGGTCGGATACTTCAGGTCCGCCAGTACTTTCTGGCCGTCCAGCTTCACACCCCATTTGTCCATGAGTTTTCCGAGCGATGAGGCGGGGGAGAGGTTCATTCCCATCATCTGCTGGTTCACGCCGCTGGTGTCCTCGATGGGCATGGCGTCGAGAAGACCGATGACCTTGCCTCCTCCCAGGATGAACTGGTCGATGGCGTAGAGGGTGCCATCCTTCACATCCTTGGGATGAATGATGATGAGTACATCCACATCAGGGACTTCCGTCGTGGTCAGGGCAACCTCTTCCACCTCGAAGTCCTGCTTCAGGAGTGTGACGATCATCCAGGGATCGCTGCCCTGCATCTGTCCCATCTGCATCATCTGTGGTGTGGGGCTGCCGCCCATGACGGGCAGGCTGCTCATGATGCCGACCTTGGGCTTCTTGGGCGTGAGGACGTTGGAGATGGCCCTCGAGATGTCATACTCGAGCAGGTGCTCACGTGCCATGGTCAGTATGGGGATGGTCTCCGTGGCATCGAGGAAGCTGATGGCGATTCCGAAGTAGAGCGGGTCGCCGGTGCGGAGCATCTGGGGGGTGATTCCGTCGAGCTTGGCAGAATCCTCGGCATCCGAGAAAGGCTCCGGGTTGAACTTCTTGATGACGAGATCGCCTCCCGAGGCCTCACGATACTGGTCCAGGAGGTCCTCGACCCT
>CAZKNW010000751.1:0-1926 GCA_964554035.1 uncultured Verrucomicrobiota bacterium | reverse complement strand
GGCTGAGCTTCTTCTGCAGTTCTTCGTTCGATGGTTTCACAAACTTCTCTTCCTTTGCTGGTTGGGAATGCTTCTTGTCATCCGCCCAGGAAGCCGTAAAGGAGGCAATAAGCACCGTTACGGCCAGGGACAAACCCGAAATGTTCAACTTGCTGGATCTCATCTTTTGTTTGAGGTCATGGATTTCAGATTATTCCGACACTCCAATCGAGGAAGTATTCATCCTCGTTGGGGTGCGGGAAGAGTCTCCCATGATTCGGCCAGAGGTCAACCGGTCTTGCTGAGCGAATACGCCACCCAGAAAGATTCGGCTGGAACTCACGCAGGGAGCGTAGACAATCCCCGGATGACCCGGATCAAGTCCCTTTTCGCCTTCGCGTACCTTGGCCTTCTTGCCTTCCAGGCAACTGCGGCGGACAAGCCCAACATCATCCTCATCTTCATTGACGACATGGGGTGGAAGGATGTCGGCTGCTACGGCAACGACTTCATTGATACGCCCCATATCGATCAACTCGCGAAGGATGGCATCCGTTTCACCGACTTCTACGCGGCCGGAGCCGTCTGCTCTCCCACACGTTGTGCCGTCCAATCCGGCCAGAACCAGGCAAGGATCGGGATCACCGCCCACATTCCCGGTCATTGGCGACCCTTTGAAAGGGTCATCACGCCCCTGACCACGATGGCGCTGCCCCTCGACACGGTGACCGTGGCCGAATCCCTCAAGGATGCCGATTACCGAACCGGCTACGTCGGGAAATGGCATCTCGGTCGAGGCGACCTGTTTGGGCCGGCCAAACAGGGATACGATTTTGCCATCGAGATCAACGGTCCCCACCTGCCCGGAAAGTATCGGGTTACCGGCAGACAGGATCTCAAACCCAAGCCGGATCAATTCAGGACCGACTTCGAGGCGGACATGTGTGAGAAGTTCATTAGGGAAAGCAGCAAGGATCCTTTCTTCCTGATGCTTTCCCCATTCAACGTCCACATCCCGCTGGCAGGAAAGTCATGGAAGGTTGAAAAATACCGAAAGCGGGCAAAGGAACGTGGACAAGAGCTGCCCAGCCCCATCTACGCCGCCATGGTCGAGGAGGTCGATGATCTCGTCGGGCGACTTGTCAAGGAGGTGGAAAAGCAGGGTCTCACCGAGAAGACCATGATTGTCTTCACCTCCGACAATGGAGGGCTGTATCGGCGGTATGACTATCGCGAACACGCTGACGACAACGTTTCCAGCCTCGCTCCCCTCAAGGGTGAAAAGGGTTCCCTGCACGAGGGTGGTATTCGGGTGCCCCTCATAATCAAGTATCCCGGCGTCGTGAAGCCCGGGAGCACCTGCAACGAACCCGCGATCAGCTACGACTTCTACCCCACCTTTGTCGCCGCGGCAAAGGGCACGCTCCCGGTCAACCAGACCATCGACGGACTGAGTCTCCTGCCCCTCTTCAAGGATCCCAATGCCCGCCTCAAGCGAAACGCCCTGCACTGGCATTACCCCCATTTCCATCATGACCGCCCGGCCAGCGCGATCCGGGAGCGTGATTGGAAACTGATCGAGTACCTCGATGGCACCGGTGATGTGGAGATCTATCACCTCGCCAACGACATCGGGGAAACGAAGAACCTGCTTGAGGAACGAAAGGGCAAGATTGCCGACCTTAAGAAGAAGCTCAATGCCTGGCGTGAGGAGGTCATTGCCCGCATGCCCATTCCCAATCCCAGCTACGATCCTGCCCGTGCGCATGAATGGTGGAGCATGAGGAACGGGAAGCCCGTCGATAGCGACAGCCGCAAGCGCTTTCCCCAGACGGAAAAGGATCTTTGAGTTTCAGCGGTCAATCACCCGCGGCCTCAGGCTGTTCGTTCACCGCAAAGTAACGGAAACGGCAGGCAAAGCCCTTGCTGTCCTTGTTCTTCCTCGAG
>CAZKNW010000750.1:0-1930 GCA_964554035.1 uncultured Verrucomicrobiota bacterium | reverse complement strand
AGCTGTGAAAAGAGCAGGGTTTCCTTGAGGAATTCGCGGCGCTTGTCGGCATCCATGCCGGCGGCGTTGACGGCGCGTTTTGTGATGGCGGATTCGGCGGCGAAAAGCCGTGGTGCCAGTGCGCGGTAGGTCCAGCGCCCGATGACCCACGCCGCGTAAAGCAGCGTTCCGACGATGACCAGTGCGAGGATTCCCACGACGGTCAGGGTCAGCCATTCATCCTGGAACTGCCTGCCGCCCGAAAGCATGGCCTGGATGAGTTCGGTATGGCGTCCGAGAAGGAGGTTGGCGAAGTAGAAGATGCCTCCAAGCCAGACGATGGCGTAGCTGGAGTGGACCATTAGATAGTTTTCCTCGTCGAGCCGGTGCTTCCAGTTCAGGACCTGCTGGACCAGACGGGTCTCGAGGAAGCTCTCCGCGCAGAGTGGCAGGGAATGGCTCTTTCGCAGCATGGCATGGAGCAGCTGATGCGCAGGCGTGGAGCCAAAGGGGGAGGCGAGGATGGCCACCACCGCGTAGCTTCCCAGCAGGAGCGGTGGAGAGCTGATCACCAGGGCCAGGGTCGCAAGGAGGAAAGGGGCGGCCAGGGGGCGGAGTGAGACGGCGATCTCGCAGTTGCGTCCTCCCATGATGGCGTCGCCGGTATTGATGCTGAAGAAAGGGAGGATCCGGTTCCATCGGATGCGCGCGAGAACGGCCCGCCGACCAAAGGACGTCAGAGAGGAAGCGGCCAGGATGGAGGCCAGGCTGAGTCCTGTGGACACCGTGGCCAGTGCCACGATCCAGTCGCCCCCATGCTTCAGCGCATGGACCTGCATCTGGGACATGCAGATGAACCCGATGAGGATCATCAGGACGGAAAGCGCCACATGCAGGGTAAAGACCCTGGTCTGTTCCTCATTGGCGGCCGGCTTCAGCTCGGGCATTCCCATGTCGCTCTCTTCGAGCAGCAGTCCCTTGTTCAGCGCGGCCATGACCAGGTCGTAGAAGGCACGGATGCCGTGGATGGTCCCTTTGGCGAGTTGCTGGTGGAGGATCGACTCCACGGTCCTGGAACCATCGAAGGATTCGATGACAGGTCGCAGGGAAGAAGGAACGGTCAGGTATTCGCCATTCTCGAGATGACGCAGAACGAGGGTCTTGTCCTTCAGTTCGCGGGCTTCCACGGCAGGGGAGAAGCCGACACGAAGTTCGGAAATTTCATGGGCAGACATGAATCGGGGCAGTTGAATTGTAAGGGGGAACGACCTTGGGAGCCTGTGGGCTGGGGCATCGTGATCAAGTAGCAAAATCAGGATGATCGGTTGTGCCGTTTTTGTTCCGCATGGTGGTTTGCCATTCCCAAACGCTTTTCATCCCTTGGTCGATCTGGAATCCTTTTCGGACAGCGTCATGACAAAAGAGGAAGCCATCCGGCGCCACGCCGAACTTGCAGAAGAGATCCGAGGCCACGATCACGCCTACTACGTGCTCGCCCAGCCCGGCATCAGCGACCAGGAGTATGACCGGCTTTACCATGAACTTCTGGACCTTGAGGAAAAGCATCCGGAACTGAACACCCCGGACTCGCCGTCCCAACGTGTGGGTGGCGCCCCGTTGAGCCAGTTCGAGTCGGTCACCCATGCCGTGCCCATGTTGAGCCTCGACAACACCTACTCGCAGGAGGAGGTCCGGGATTTCATCAAGCGGGTGGAGAAGCGCGTTCCCGAGGAGAAGCTCTCATGGACCGTCGAACCCAAGGTGGATGGGGTGGCGGTGAGCCTTCGCTATGAGAAGGGTGTCCTGGTCACCGGGGCGACGCGCGGAGATGGAGCCAGCGGTGACGACATCACCAACAACCTCAAGACCATCAGGAGCCTCCCGGTGAAGCTGAAGGGCAACCCACCGGATGTCCTTGAGGTCCGGGGTGAGGTCTTCATGCCGCATGAGG
>CAZKNW010000749.1:0-1935 GCA_964554035.1 uncultured Verrucomicrobiota bacterium | reverse complement strand
GCAGGCCTTCCGGCCTCAGCGTTTCGTGCTGGAAAGGTGCCCGAGTTTGATTACCTGGCCTTGAATGTCCCTGAGGCAAAGGAATTCGAGCTGGTCTACGAGATGGATCTCAAGAAGCTGGGCGCCGCACCGGCCTATGCGGTCAATCGCTCCGGTGAGATCGGGGGCAACATCGACCGCGTCGCTTATTATGTGGAGCTCAAGAAGCCGGGTGAGCGTCCGGTCTACACTTGCGTTTCCATGGATCCCTTCAGCAAGGACGCGAAGAAGCTGGGCATTCCCACGGCGGCCTCCAAGGCGCATTTCCAGATGGCGGTGAAAAATCTGAACGTCATCTCGAATGCCGAGGGACTCAAGACGGGTTCGATCAAGGACGGGAACATCGAGTTCTGGCCCAACAACTACGGGACGGTCAACAGTGGGAATGTTCCCGGTGCAAGTGCCACGACATATGACATCGGTGATGAACCCTCCAATCCGGTGGATGGATATGGCTGCATGCAGGTGCATAATACTGCCGCAAAGCAGACGGTTTTCTCCATCAATCAGTGGAAGTCGGGAAGCAATGCCGATCTGGGAATTGGTAACAGCACCGGTGAAACGAGGGACTGGACCTTCAGCCGCAATGCCAACACCTACGAGGAAGGAACCCTGAAGGTCCTCGTGCGTAGGAAGCGGTAGTGTTTAACCACAGAGGGCACAGAGGACCACAGAGATTTTCTTTCTTGGCCTCCGGCCAGAATCAAAAGATCAGCCTCTGTGTCTCTCTGTGTCTCTCTGTGTCTCTCTGTGCCCTCTGTGGTGAAAAAATCACCCAAGGTGACGCGCCTGCCGTGTGGCAGTCTTGGAGAGGATCTTTTTTTTCACGCCCTTGAATTCCTTGGGCAGGTGTTCTCCCAGGAAACGGGGCGTCTCCGGGCGCCCTCCGGCCTGGTAGTCCATCAACAGGCTCTCGGCGGCCTCTCTTTCTTCGATGCCTGCCTGTTCCGTCAGATACTGGAACAGCAGTTTCACCAGTCGAAGCAGGGCAATGCCATGGCGACTTCCGGTTTGTGCAAATAGCCAGTCGCTCAGGTTGAGGAAACCCTCAAAGGGCCTGCCCGATTTTCTCCAGATAAGGGGGGTACTGCGTGTGAAATTTCCGCTGTTTCCGATCAGATCCCAGTAGCGCTGAAAGAGACGCATGCGCTGCATGTCGCGGAAGGTGATATCCCGGTTCTGTAGGATCTCGTAGGGCGGCGCGCTGTCATAGACCATCTGGAACTCCGCGTCATGACGGATGATGGGCGTGCCCTTCAGGCGCTTGAGGATACCGACCTGGATCTCCTGTGGCTGCAGATCCACCAACCGGTCGAATCCCTCAGCAAAGCTCTCCAGTGTTTCACCCGGTAATCCAACGATCAGATCCGCATGGATATGAACGCCTGTCTCGTTGCGTAGAAACTGAAAGTTGTCGGCAAGCTTCTCGTAGTTCTGCCGCCTCGAGATGTTCTTGCCCACCTCGGTGTTGAAGGTCTGGATCCCCACCTCGAACTGCAGTTGTCCGGGAGGATACTGTCGGATGATGTCGCGAAGCCCCTGCGGAAGGCGGTCGGGTATCATCTCGAAATGAACGAAGAGATCCTCGGACATCCGGTCCAGGAAGAACTGCAGGATCTGGCTGCTGATCTTCAGGTTGAGGTTGAAGGTCCGGTCCACAAACTTGAACTGCCTCACGCCGCGATCGAGAAGGCCCTGCATGTCTTCAAGGAAGGCCTCCACTGGAAACTGCCGGACAGGAACATCCAGTGACGACAGGCAGAATTCACAGGTGAAGGGACACCCCCTCGATGCCTCCACGTAGATGATCCGGTTGGCAATGTCCTTGTCCGAATACAGAGCGTAGGGAGATGCGATCTGGGCCGGGTCGGGCAGGGATGCACGGATGATCTTTTC
>CAZKNW010000748.1:0-1938 GCA_964554035.1 uncultured Verrucomicrobiota bacterium | reverse complement strand
CAACCGATCGCGAACCACCTCGACCCCAGCAGGCTCGCCATCAACAAAGAGGCGAAGCCCGTCCGCCCGACTGGATCCATCATAGGTGAAGGCGACATGATGCCACTGATTCGTCGGCAAGGGACTTCTGGTCTTGATGCGAATCGCGTTGCCCGGCCAGAAATGGATCAGGGATGCGGAAAGCTTTCCCTCCTCGATCAGCAACTGATAACCACGGCTTGCAGCATCGGTCCAGGCTCGCGACCGGTGAAAGACGACGGCCCTATCCTTCACGTCCGGGGTCTTCATCCAGAGGGTGACGCTGAAGGGCTGGGAGCGCTTGAAGTTGCCCACATCCAGCTTGACCTCGTCATCACCGGAAAGCAGGACCGCCCTGCCCGACTTCCCGTCCACGAGCTTGTTGCCTCCGCCAACGTTGATCGGCTTCCCTCCTCCGACACGGTTGGTCATCCTGCCCGCCTCATCGGTTTCAAAGTCAAACCACCCCACAAGACCCGCCTCGCTTTCCATCGGTTTTCGGTCTCCCTTCAGGGTCTTCCTTTTTTCCTTCAGGTAGTCGGCCAACGTCTGCTCGGCCTCCATGACCTTTCGCTTGAGGCCATCGAGCTCACGCGCCTGTGAATCACTGGGCAGCATGAGGGTGGGTGTGGGAACGGATGGGGTGAAGAAGGAGTAAAGTCCGGCCTCGTCGATGTTGTCGAAGAAGGCTGATAGGCTGAAGTAGTCCTCCTGGCTGATCGGGTCGTATTTGTGATCATGGCAACGGCAGCATTCCATGGTCAGTCCGAGAAAGGCGGTTGAAAAGGTCTGGGCGCGATCACTGACATACTCGATCCGGAATTCCTCAGGCACACTGCCTCCCTCCACCTTCTGGGGATGGAGCCGGTTGAAGGTGGTCGCAAGGATCTGGTCACGGCCTGCGCCGGGAAGAAGGTCCCCTGCCACCTGGTAGCGGATGAAATCCGCATAGGAAAGATTCTCGTTGAAGGCCTTCACCACCCAGTCCCTCCAGGGCCAGACCCTCCGGTCACGATCAACCTGATAGCCGTAGGTATCCGAATACCGCGCCACATCCAGCCACTCACTGGCCATGCGCTCACCGTAGGACTCGCGGCCCAACAGGTCATCCACGACCTTTTCCACGGCATTGGGCGAGGCGTCCGCCAGGAAGGCATCCACCTCCTCGAGGGTCGGGGGGAGTCCGGTCAGGTCAAAGTGAAGCCTCCGGACCAGTGACTCCCGATCCGCCTCCTGGTTCAGCGAGAAGCCTTCCTCGTTCAACCTCGCCTCCACAAAAGCATCGATCGGGTGTATCGGGTCTCTGGTGAAGGGGATCCCGGGTCTTTCAATCCTCTGGAAGGCCCAGTGTCCCTCGTATTCCGCGCCCGCTGCCACCCATGCCTCGAGGATGGCCTTTTCCTCCTCGCTCAGGGAGAGCTTGGACTCAGGAGGTGGCATCCTGTCTTCAGGATCGGCAGCGGTGATACGCTGGATGATCCGGCTTTCCGAGGGCTTGCCCGGAACAACGGGCGTGCCCTTTCGTCCTGCTTCGGTCGCCTTTTCACGCACGTCCAACCGGACACCCCCCTTCTGGCCCTCCTTGTCGGGACCATGACAGGCAAAGCACTTGTCGGAGAGGATGGGCCTTACCTGCTTCACAAAATCAGGAGCGGCGGCAGGGGCGGCAAGGCATGTTGCCAGGTAGAGCAGCAGGCCTGTCCTTATGGAAATTCCGTCAAACATGGATGAATCTGGATCTTGGACGCAGGGACCCACAACACGTTCGATGGAAATCTGCAGACTTCAATCCGCAAATGGCATCCGGACGCCAAAGAGAGGCCTCATGTCAAATCCTTACCATGATAACTCACAGTTTTCACCATTCCATGCAAAAACATGGAGGATATATGTAAATATCTGTTTTAGTAAAATCAGACT
>CAZKNW010000747.1:0-1939 GCA_964554035.1 uncultured Verrucomicrobiota bacterium | reverse complement strand
GATGCCCGCCAAGTACATCCACGCTCCATGGGATGCTCCTGCCGAGGTGCTCGAGGAAGCCGGTGTCGATCTGGGCAGCAACTACCCCAGGCCCATCGTGGATCACAAGGAAGCACGGAACCGCGCCCTCAAGGCCTACGACCAGATCAAGGGATAAGTAGGTGCCTTCGCAATCGGGGGCTTCCGTGGATGGCACAGATGAAGAAAAGCGGCAGAGGGCTGCCGCACTCCATAGGGGCTGTCTTTCCAATGCCGTCAAAGCCACGGCTCGTCCTAGCATGGTGCATCTATTTCGTGACGGGCATTGCGGCCTTTGCATGGAAGATCAAGCGGCAGGACCCTGACATCGGTTCGGAGGGCCTCTTCCCCACCTTTCTTGCCGTGGCTCCCAACATCCTACCCGCAGTGGCGCTGCCCTTCCTGGTTTTAATTCGACCCAAAACGGTGACATTCCACGAGTTCATGCAAACCGCGGCACTGATGGCCGCCATGTTGATGGCTTACGAGGTGGCCCAGATCATGATGCCCTCGCGAACCTTTGATTGGAGGGATCTGTTGGCGACTGCGATTGGATCCTTGATGGCCATCCTTCTTGGATGGCTTGTTTTCTTCCGATGCCTCGGTCAAGCAGGCAACGGAGCGCAATCCTTGGGGGCGAATCAGGACAAGGCGTAGGTGCCTTCGCCAGAAGGTGCTTCCGCGGATGACGCGGATATTGTTGGTTTATACACCACTGATTCAGAGGGCCCTCAGATTGAAGAAGAGGGCGGTTCCTGTGGAACGGACTGTGGGAAACTGCATGACGAAATGTTCCAGACTACTTTCTTCTCCTTTTCGACTTCGCGGCTTGTCTTGAGCCTGTCGAAAGGTCTTTGCGTGAGACCATAAAGCAAACCGAAGCGATCTGAAGTGGGACGCCTACGGCGATGCGTCCCTACCAACCGGGTAGGGGCCTCTTGCCAAGAAGACCCACTTTAAAGACTCCTTCTCTGACGGGCACACACCAAGGCGAAAGCGGCAGAGGGCTGCCGCACTCCATAGGGGTTATCTTCCTTCGGGGGTCACTGTCAGTTCGGTGCGTTTGCCGTCGCGCATGACGATGATCTTGGCGGGTTGGTTGATCTTCACGGCATTGAAGGCAACCATGTAATCATCGATGTTCCGGACCTTGATGCCGGCGAACTCAACGACAATGTCTCCTCCCTTGAGTCCCGCCTTGTCGGCGGGACCACCCGCGCGGACGCCGGACAACTTCAAGCCCTCCACCTCGGCGGCGTAATCCGGAACCGTTCCCAGATAGACGCGCAGTCCGCTGACGCTGGCCTTCTTGCGTTGTTCCACCTGGACGTAGTCAGGGCGTGATTCCTGCATGGCGAGATCGCGGGTCAGCAACCGGGCAAATTTGGTGATCCGCTCCAGTCCCTCATAGTTGAGCGTGTCGATGTCATCGGTCGGACGGTGATACTCATCGTGACTCCCGGTGAAGAAGGCCAGCACGGGAACCTTCTTGGAGTAGAAGGCGGTGGCATCGGTGGGAAGGTAGGGATCCTCCTGCAGGGAGACATCAAAGCCGGCCACAACGTTGCGCTTCTCGATCATCGCCTTCCATGCGGTGGAGGAACCAATGCCTTGAAGTGACAGCTTGTTGTCGCGAAGACGACCCACCATGTCGAAGTTGAGATAGGCGGCGCAGCGATCCAGGGGGACTGTCGGTTCATCGACGTAGCGCGAGGAACCCAGCAATCCCATCTCTTCACCCGACCAGAAGGCAAAGACAATATTACGGCGAAAGGCGCGTGGTTTCTCCTTCGCTTCCTGGGCAAGACGAGCGGCCAGCTCCAGGAGGGTTGCCACACCGGATGCGTTGTCATCGGCTCCGTTGTGGATCTGCCCTTCCTCATTCTTGGAGGAGCGAGAGGAACCGTCCTTGCCGAAGCCA
>CAZKNW010000746.1:0-1948 GCA_964554035.1 uncultured Verrucomicrobiota bacterium | reverse complement strand
TATCGTCAAAGCCTTTCCCGGTGTGAAGGCGCTTCGGGGTGTGAGCATCCGTCTCGAAAAGGGGGAGGTGCTTTCCATCATCGGCGAGAACGGTGCCGGCAAGAGCACCCTGATGAAGGTTCTGGCGGGTGTTCATCGTCCCGACGAGGGTATCCTACGAATGAACGGGGAGGCCTTCGAGATCCTGAAGCTCAAGGATGCCACGGACCGCGGCATCTCGCTCATCCACCAGGAACTGAATCTCGCAGGAAACCTGTCGGTGGGCGCCAACATCTTTCTGGGGCGGGAACCCCTGAAATTCGGACTGATCGACAATGAGAAGATCCATGCCGACGCAAAACGCTTCCTCGATGCGGTCGGACTGGATGTCCCTACGGACAGGCTGGTCGAGGAACTGCCCATCGGAAAGCAACAGCTCGTCGAGATCGCCAAGGCGCTTTCCACCGATGCGCGCATCCTCATCATGGATGAACCCACCTCCAGCCTTTCCACCCACGAGGCGGAACGGCTCTTCAAGGTGATCAAGGACCTCAGGTCCAAGGGCGTGAGCGTCATCTACATCTCCCATCGGCTCGGAGAGGTGAAGGAGCTTTCAGACCGCGTGACCGTCCTGCGCGACGGTGAGAATGCAGGCGACCTTTCCGTCGAGGAGATCACCCATGATGCGATGGTGCGGCTGATGGTGGGGAGGGACATTTCCCAGTTTTACCAGCGACAGTCTCATGAGCCCGGTGATGTGGCCCTGAAGGTGGATCGACTTCGCACCCCGGCCAACCCGGCCCATCAGGTCAGCTTTGAGATCCGCTCCGGTGAGATCGTCGGCGTCGCGGGACTCGTCGGCGCTGGAAGGACCGAGATGCTGCAGTCCCTTTTCGGCATTGCCCCGCCCATCGAGGGCGAGATCCAGATCAAGGGCAAACCCGCCGAGATCAAGAGCCCCATCGAGGCCATCGAGGCAGGCATCGCCCTGGCACCCGAGGACCGGAAGCAGCAAGGCATCATCCTGGAAATGGCCGTCCGTGAAAACATGAGCCTTTCCTCCCTTAAGCGTGACCAGCGCAAGGGCTTCCTGAACCGGGAGAAGGAGAACGCGATCACCAGCGAGATGATCGGCAAGATGCGGGTGAAGACCCCGGGGCCGGAACAGATGGTCCAGTTCCTTTCCGGAGGCAACCAGCAGAAGGTCGTGCTCGGCAAGTGGCTGGCCATGGAGCCCGAGATCCTGCTTCTCGACGAACCCACGCGCGGCATCGACATCGGTGCGAAGGAAGAGATCTACCAGCTGATGGAGGAACTCGCGAAGCGCGGAGTGGCCATTCTCTTTGTCTCCAGTGAGATGGAGGAGATCCTGGGCATGTCCGACCGTGCCCTGGTCATGCATGAGGGCAGACTGACCGGCGAATTGAAGCGGGACGAACTGAGCGAAGAGGCGGTGATGCGCCTTGCAACCGGAATGACGAACTGATGAAGAAGATCCTTGGCATCCTGATCCTCCTGATCGTGGTCTGCGCCCTGACCGCGATCCTGAACAACAACTTTCTCTCGGCCTACAACATCGAGAACCTGATCCGCCGCACCTCCCTCTTCGGGATCATCAGCATCGGTGTGGCCTTCGTCATCATCACCAGCGGCATTGACCTTTCCATTGGCTCCGTGATCTGCCTCGTCGGATGCGGACTTCCTTTCCTTGCCGTCGGAAAGGACTGGTCCCTCTGGGTGGCGATTCCCTTCCTCTTCCTCGTGTCCATACTGGTGGGATTGATCCATGGATCCCTTATCACCAAGCTGAAGCTCCAGCCCTTCGTCGTGACGCTTTGCGGCCTGCTGGTCTATCGGGGCCTGACCCGCGGCTACACGGAGGACCAGATCCAGGGATTCGGAACCGCCTTTTCCGGTCTCCGCTGGCTGGCCAATGGTGGCATTCCCATTCCTGGAATCGATGGATTCC
>CAZKNW010000745.1:0-1950 GCA_964554035.1 uncultured Verrucomicrobiota bacterium | reverse complement strand
ATGATGACAAAGCCAATGGGCAGGTGAAGCACGACGGAATGAAACGGGGCAAGAAAGGGAAACCATTGAAAAGGCCCGTCCCCTGATGATTCACCGGAGGACGCCTGCAAAGTCATGGTTCCCAACACAAGAAGGAGGGCCTGGAAGACCCTTCCCACCGTACGACCACGGACACCCTGACCTAAATTTGGATTAGACATAACTTGGTTCACGGGACGTTGACGCTCTCATTGCCCTTCAAACCAACCTTATCTTGCCATTACCCGCCCCTTATTGGCCACGACTCGAGTCTCCTGAAGCTTTGCGGTTCCTCGTCCAACTGCTATGAAAGACCCATGAAGCCCCGTTTCCTCGCAGTATTGGTGTCCCTTTCGGTTCTTACATCCCTGCTGACAGCCGGAGAGGACGATTTCAAGCCGATCTTCAACGGCAAGGATCTCACCGGCTGGGATTCCAAACCCGGCATGTGGGAGGTCAAGGAGGGTGAAATCTGGTGCACCGGTGCCTCCAAGGAGAAAAACTGGCTGATCTGGCGCAAGGATCAACCTGCAAACTTCATCCTTCGGCTCGAGTTCCGCTGGGACAAGGGCAATTCCGGCGTCCAGGTGCGCAGCGATGACCTCGGCGACTGGCAGGTCTTTGGCTACCAGGTCGAGGTGGCATCCCAGGACAAGATGGGACTCTGGCACCATTCTCTGCTCGACAAGGAGCATCCCAAGAAGGAGGCGCGCCACCTCATGGCCACCGCAGGCCAGAACGTCACCCTCGCCAAGGATGGTTCCAAGACCTTCAAACAGGTCAGCGATCCCACGAAGATCCAGTCGCACTTCAAGGAACATGAGTGGAACACCATGGAGATCATCGCCGAAGGGCCAACCCTCATTCAGAAAATCAACGGCATTCCTTTCGCCACAGTCACCGATCACGATGAAGAAATGAGCCGGAGAAAAGGTTTCATTGCCTTCCAGGACCATGGCAAGGGCTGCAAGGTCGCGTTCCGCAATGTCCGGATCAAGAAGCTCAAGTAAGTCCTGTTCGAACCACCCATTTCGAAACCAATATGAACCGCTTCCTTCTCTGCCTGATTCTATCCCTCGCGTGCCTTCTACCGGGTTCCGCAGCACCACCCAACATCGTCTTCATCATTGCCGATGACCTTGGCTGGGCGGATGTAGCCTTTCACGGAGGCAACGCACCCACGCCGCACCTGGACAAACTGGCAAAGGATGGACTGGAACTGACGCAGCACTACGTGGCCCCTGTCTGCAGTCCCACCCGGGCCGGTTTCCTTACCGGGCGTTGCTGGAGCCGCTTTGGCATCACCACCCCGACCAATTCAAGGGGCCTGCCCTGGGAAACCGTCACGGTCGCGCGCGCCCTGAAGAGCCAGGGCTACGACACGGCTCTCATTGGAAAATGGCACCTTGGCTCCAAGCCGGAAGAAGGCCCCAACCACTACGGCTTTGATCATTCCTATGGTTCCCTCGCAGGTGGAGTCAGTCCATGGAATCACCATTACAAGAAGGGCCCATGGACCGTCACCTGGCATCGCAATGAAAAACTCATCGAGGAAGAAGGACATGTCACCGATCTACTGACAGATGAAGCCGTGAAGTGGATTGGAGAACGTGGTGAAAACCCTTTCTTTCTCTACCTGCCCTACACCGCCATCCACCTGCCTTTGAAGGAACCCAAGGAATGGGTGGACAAGGCACCTGCCTCCATCAAGGGCGATGTCCCACGCCACTATGCCGCCAGCGTCATGCACCTGGATCACGGTGTCGGCAGGGTTCTCAAGGCACTGGAAAAGAAGGGGGTAGAGGACAACACCTTGGTGATCTTCACCAGCGACAACGGAGGCAGCACCGCCGAGAACAATGACCTCAAGTATCCTGACGACAATTGCCCCAATGGAAAACTCGTCGGCAACAACCTGCCTCTCCGTGGTCA
>CAZKNW010000744.1:0-1950 GCA_964554035.1 uncultured Verrucomicrobiota bacterium | reverse complement strand
GCTGGACTTCCTCGAGTCCGCCGATGTGGTCTGCATGGGAGTGGGTGATGAGGAGATGCTTCACGTCGTGAGCCGACAGATGCATCTCGGAAAGCTTGAGCGTGGCCTTGGAACCCAGGTCGATGAAAAGCGCGTTCCTGCCCTTCACCACGATGAAGTTCGACTGGAACATCTGGTTGGAAAAGGCACCTCCCACCCCGAGGGCAATCAGGCGCAGCTGTCCCTTCTTGGTTTTCAAAGGGAGCTTCTTCTCATACCTCCATGCACCGACCCCCGGTGAAATAAGCACCGGCTTGTAATCGCCCAGATCCAGTGATGTTATCTTCATTCGCTAGATTGTAAGTGGATACGACGATGCAGAAGCAGCATAGCCACACCACGTTCGGTTCCCCAATCTTACCGTTCTGCGCAGGAAGCCTCAAGAAGACAACACCACCCAAGCACCACAAAATCAGGTGACAAGAAAGAGGCTATTATCCAAGTGGTGGCCAGACCCGGGATCGAACCGGGGACACACGGATTTTCAGTCCGTTGCTCTACCAACTGAGCTATCTGGCCCGTCGTTGAGGGGCAGTATTGAACGTTTTCCCGCACCGCTTTGGCAAGGATGAACTCACGAAATTTTTCAAACATTTCCCATCGGCCTTTTTGAGGGAAGTCAGTCGATAACCTTGGGCTTCGGTGCCGGAGGTCTTGGCTGGGTGTTGGTGGTGGCAGGCCTGGGACTGGGTGGTGGTGGTTCCTTCTTGCGCCGGAACTGCACGGAGTTTCCAAGTCCAGTCTCCCATTCATCCCTTGTCAGGATTTGCCAGCCCGCCAGCACATCCATCTCCATGGCGAGTGAACGCGCCTCCAGATAGGCCTCAAAGCTGTCCGGATAAACCATGAAACGCAGGTAGCGGTTGTTGGCCTTGGCATCCTTCAACAACTGCCTGAACCGCGAATCCTCCTCCTTGAGCTTCTCGGCCGTCTCTCCTCCCCTGGCCCGCAGGTCGAGGAGCATGTTGGCGGTGGTCCGGGTATCAAAGGTCTTCAACTTCACGGAGAGGTCGCGGGTGAGGAGCGGATTACGATCGAAGTAGTTCCGCGACTTGTCCTGGTCAAAGACCGCGTCCTTCTCCTTACCGTTCTCGTCCTTGCCTCCCATGCTGAAGGCAATCTGCGGTTTCACGCGACGGTTGTTCATCTTTTCACGGACCTCCTTCTGGATCTCGCCATGATTCACGCCGGCGACACGCCCGTTCTTGCAGAAGACCCACTGCGCACCCATCCCCTCGGGAGCAGGCCTGGGATCCGGAAGGCGGATTTTTTTTCCTGGCAACTGCTGCAAGGTGGGCAGCTTGGCGAGCCGGTCCTTGAGCCGCTTGATTTCCGACTCGGTGATGATCTGCTCGCGATCCAAGGCCTGCTTCTGCCCCTTGAGCCGCGCCAGGGTCGCCTCCGCCTGGCGCCCGGTGACCTTGGCGACACCTTCGTCCTCCTGTCCGGTTCCTCCCCTGGCCACTTCCAGGAGTTTCACCTCCTCGGCAAAGGCCTTTCGCTTCTCCTCCAGTTCGGCCAGGGCCTCAGCGAGGGTCGCCTGCCGCTTCTCGACACGGACAATATCGGATTCCGAAACACCAAAGGCCTCTGGATTGGCCTCTCGGATCCGCTCCACCGCATCTCCAACGGAGATCTTCATGAGGGCCAGCAGGATCAGCAGGAAGCCGATGACATTGGTCAGCGTGTCCAGAAGTGAATCCAGATTCAGCGCTGAGTCATTGGATTTCCTGCGACGTCCCATGTCTATTTGCCCCTGAAGAATCCCAGGTCGATCTCGCCCTGCCCGATGATCGGGAGCTTGCCGTTTCTCACACCCTTGTCCGACGCGTACCGACTTGCGGAATTGTAGACATCGGAACCGTCCTCCCGGATCAGCACCGGGTCCGACATCGAGGCGGTGTTGACCGT
>CAZKNW010000743.1:0-1952 GCA_964554035.1 uncultured Verrucomicrobiota bacterium | reverse complement strand
CGGGGTGGAACTGGTGGTCAAGTCACCGGTCCGCACCATTGAGACCAATATCCACGAGACAGAGGTCCTGCTGGACGCCGCCTGTACCAAGGGAACCCCTGTCCTGCTGGCCTCGACCTCGGAGGTCTATGGGAAAAGTGCCAAGGACGGGTTTTCCGAGGAGGATGACCTGCTCATCGGGCCTCCTCATCTCGGGCGCTGGAGCTATGCCTGCTCCAAGCTCCTGGATGAATTCCTGGGTCTGGCCTACCACAAGGAAAAAAACCTTCCCGTCATCATCACCCGCTTTTTCAACACCGTCGGGCCAAGGCAGACCGGGAAATACGGCATGGTCGTTCCCCGCTTCGTCGAGTCGGCGCTGAAGGGAACCTCCATCAGGATCCATGGGGATGGAAACCAGACACGCTGCTTCTGCCACGTGCTGGATACGGTGGAATCACTGGTCCGCCTGATGAACACTCCTTCCGCAATCGGGGAGGTCTTCAATATTGGAAGCACCCACGAAATCACCATACGTCAGTTGGCCGAGGAAGTGATCCGGATCTGCGATTCAATGTCAGATCTGGAATTCATCCCCTACGAACAGGCCTATGAGGCAGGATTTCAGGATATGCTCCGGAGGAAACCCATCGTGGACAAGCTAGAGGAATTCACGGGGTTTCGTCCGGAAAGGTCCCTTGAGCGGATCATTAGAGACACCGCAGACTTTCTCGAAGCGAGCGAGGACTAACAGCCCGTTCAAGAACTCCCGACTTGCTGCTGAGAGAGATTGGGGATGAGGACAAGGAGAGAGGAGGGCGAATACCCTCTGCGGTCCTTAACCGACGAATGACGCAGCCCTCATTTCAAAGATCCTCAGCCCGTAAGGGTTGCGCCAAAAAGGGGCTCCACACTGCGTTGCTCTTCAGTCACAGCCCATAGCAGGGATGCTCCTTCATAGCGCCTTCACTGGAACCCCTTTTTGACGCAACAGCGAGCCGGGAGTTCTTGAACGGGCTGTTAAGCGGACGGGGAGACGGCTTGCCGGGCTGGAAGCCCACCAGAACCCTCAGGCGACCTTACAGGCCGAGTCCCTATTGCACCTTGCACCCCATAAGGCCTGAACACCTGTGCTCCGTGCTTCCGACCTTTCAGGATTCCAACACAGAGCACTCAGAGCTACACAGAAAAAGAGTCCATCTTCGTGCTCTCCGTGCCTTCGTGTGAAACAAGCTCTCTAGAATTCCCGCAGATTCAGAAAGGCCACAGATTGAACCGGAACTTTGATTCTCAGCCTCCTTGCCATCCAGAAACACTGACTCTTGAGGACGTTTTTTGTGAAAAGTGGGAACCTCTCTGAAAGGTAGTGTCAAGGGGCGTAGTGCCGTTTCACAAGTTGGCGAGTTCCACTTCCGGTTGGTAACCATCACGTTCGTCCCTTCAGGACGGGTTCCATTCGGTCATTCGATCCCCGGGCTCCTTTTCATTCCGCACCGCGGCTACATGCGTTGACCGCTCCAAGGTCGGCCAACGTCCGCACATCAAAAGATTCCAAAGCCCAATTCACGATTCGCCATTGGATGCAGAATCCATGGCTCCTACCCGTTTGGAATCGTAGGGCAATTCCTTCTTTGCGTCTTCCCCCTTCGCATAGGCTTCGGCGGGACAAGTAGCGTCTTTGCTTACGATTCAAAGACCCGATCAATAGCTAGTTGACGTCCGGGTTCTCGGGGGCTTCCGCCATCAGTCGGTATTTCCATCCCTTGAGCGACAGCACGCGTTTCCAGAGTTCCTCGGACTCCATGTCAAAGATGAGTTCCTCACTCGCGGGATGGGTCAGCCAGGAACCGCGTTCCATCTCATCTTCCAACTGCCCCGGGCTCCATCCTGCATAGCCGGCAAAGACACGAAGCTTCTTCCCGGGAGTGAATCCGTTGCCCAGCTCGATCAGGTCCTCGAGGGAGTGATGGAGG
>CAZKNW010000742.1:0-1970 GCA_964554035.1 uncultured Verrucomicrobiota bacterium | reverse complement strand
GGGCAAGACCACCAACCGGGTAAACGAGACCTTCCTGTGGGAGGGCATCGTCCAGGTCATCGACGGCTGGAACTCGCAGCTGGAGTGGCTGCGCGCGGACATCGCGTGCCCCACCTGCAACGGCGGCCGACTCCGGCGTGAACACCAGGCCGTCCATCCTTTGCGTGACTGTCGGGAGGTACTCGTTCATGAAGGTTTTGAATTCGCGCATCGGATGGAACTTCTTACACTTGAGGCGGTACGGATCGGATTTCATGCATATCATACCCTTCATCATGGCCTTGGCGGCCTCCATGCGTTTGTGCAGATCGAGGTTCCACACCGACTCGCCGCACACCCGAACCGCGTCGTACACCATGAGCACGTTCTCGTAGAGTTCACCGTCGAGGATGATGGCCAGCTGATTTCCAACGTTGTCCGTGGTGATGTCAGCGAAGAGGCTTGCGCCTTCGCTGTCCAGGTTCATGTGGATCTCAGGCTGTCCCGTCATTGGGTTGCGATAGACGTAGGCGTTCTTGACGTATTTGCCCGTCATGCCGCGTTCTGCACGATCCTTGACGACGTACTGCGTGATGAATTTCCGTCCGTCCTTTTCCTCCACCTGTTCCTTGCGTTCCCAGCCTGGGGGGATGATTCCGTCAGCCACCAGCGCATTGGAATTCGGGTGAACGAGGCGAAACTCGAGGAAGGCGGCCTTCCCGATGTTGGCCTTGGCCTGGATGCGGTCCTCCTCGGAGAGGCCGGGGAGCTGGATAACAATGCGGTTGTCGCCCTGGGGAAGGATGATTGGCTCTGCAACTCCCATGCCGTCAACACGCTTGCGCAGTACCTCAATGGCCTGGGTCACCATGCGCTCACTGTCGCGACGGTGGTCGATCTGGGACTCGATCTCGGCTTTCTGGGTTTCGTTGGTTGCGGTGGTCAGTTCCTTCTGGAGCTTCTCGATGTCGCTGTTGATGGCTTCGGTATCCATGCCTACGACGAAATAGGTGCCTCCCTGGAGGTCGATGCCCAGACGGATCTGTCCGGCTGCCTGCTTCTGCAGGCGCTGCAGGATGATACGGCTGGGGTTGGTCTCGCCGCTGACGTCGAATTCAGGAAAGTACTTGGCGATCCTGTTGGTGCCCACGGCGTCGTAGAGGTTGGCGAAGGAGCGGTTCGGGTTCTCATCCCTGAGTTCCTTGGCCTTCGCCAGGATCTCGTTGAAGGTTTCGTCCTTGGCGGTGGCCTGCTCCTCAAAATGTTGGATGAGGTCCTTGCCTACGGGGGGCTGCATTTCACTGACAGCCCAGGACACAATGAGGATGATGAAGAGTAGCTTCCAGACGTGTTGCGATTTCATTTACGTAGATGGAGAAAGAGGGAAAGGGTTACTTGGTCTCCGTGACGGCGGCTTTGGACTCGCCACTGTCGGAAGTGGTGCTTTCGGCACCTTGGGAGCCGGAACGGTCCGTGATTTCCTGGACGGCGCTCTTGAGGACCTCGAGCTTGGAGTCGGACGAGCGGATCACGACGGTGCGTTCCTTGACGTTGATGATGACTGCGGAAATCCCGCCGTTGGTGACGATCTTGTCGCCAACCTTGAGGGTCTTCAGCAGTGCTTCATGTTCGCGTGCCTTCTTTTGCTGGGGTCGGATGAGGATCACGTAAAAGATCACAAACATCAGGATGAGCGGAAAAAACTGCGCTATCCCAGGTGCCTGACCGCCTCCCTGAGGTGGAGCCATGGCGAGCAAAACGACAAAATTACCAATAAAATCAGTCATAAAGTGAAAAGACAGGCGGAGAAAAATAGGGATGAAGGCCCTTTTGGCAAGATTTTACGCAGGTCTGCGGCAGGGATTTTTACGGCAAGCAAACGATTCGAGGTCCGCAAGGTGCTGGAACTGTCCCAAATCTGGGCTCATCAATCGGGGCTTTGTGAGAATCCTGCCTCTTTGGGATCGACGAAATGGTGGCAAGGGGCTCGG
>CAZKNW010000741.1:0-1974 GCA_964554035.1 uncultured Verrucomicrobiota bacterium | reverse complement strand
ACCTTGATAGAAGTCATGATCGTGGTGGGAATCATAGGACTGCTGGTTGCTGCAGCAGTCCCCAATGCGGTCCGGGCTCGCAAACGTGCTTCCACCCAGATGTGTATTGGTAACCAGATGCAGTTGGAGTCTGCCAAACAGCGGTGGGCGATTGATACCGGTAAAGACACCGTCGACACCCCCGCCTTAAGTGATCTGGTTGGAACGAATCTCTATCTCAGAATGACGCCTTACTGTCCTGCTGGAGGAACTTACACCCTCGGCTCGGTTGGCGAAAAAGTAGCTTGTAGTCTGGGTGCTATCGAGGGACATACCCTTCAATAGGTTGTTTCCAAGTTCTGATCTTTCGATCAAGCTGGCAGGGTTCCCGAACCTCTTACCCCACTTGATTCATGAGCGACGCTTCATCGGTAGATCCGTTCTTACCTTCTTCACGCAGGCATTTCATTAAATCGAGTGCTGGCCTCGCAATTGCTGCCGGTCTGGGCACTGGGAAGGGGTATGGTCAGGGACGGCCCGCCTCTTCATTGGTCGATACCTTTGATCGCCCAGATTCCCTGTATCATGGAGAAGGTTGGGAGTCGTTGAACCCCGGTTACTGGAAGATAGAGGGGAGGCGACTTCGCCGAAGGTTGAAGAATGTCGGGGATAAGGCCCGTTCAACGGGCTTTCCCTACCATTACGAATCGCACAACCGGAACGGTGGTGTGATGGATACCGACTATGATCCGAGTCTTCCGGGCGGTGTTCTCTGGAGGCGCGACTGGAAAATGAAAGGCCTTTGGAAGGTGACGCTAAAGGGACGTTTCATCGCACATGCAAAGCGTGTCGGGAAAAGCCTCAAGAAGATGCACCAGCCTGGCTATGGCGAGGTGGGAATTGCCTTTGGGGGGCAGTCGCTCTTCGAGGGTTATGACCGGCTTCGAAACGGGGGGCTTTTCTGCTGGAGTGACGAGGGGGGCGTTGCCCTGAGGATGAATGGCAGGACTGGACAGAGGAAAAGAAGGGAGGCAGGCGGTTTACGGCCGGGTGATACCTTCGAACTGACGTTGGAGACAGTGCTGTCGGGGCAAGACAAGGCCACGATTCGAGCTGCATTCAAAAATGATGACGGCGAGGTCGTAGATGTGGAAATGGAAGAGAACCGTGTCCGGACGCAGGGCTTTGTCGGTATTTTTGGCAAGGGACTGATTGATTTCGAGATAGCTGAGTTTCATGTGGAAGCCGATGAGAGGAGCTTCCTTGAGGTAAAGGCATCGGATTGCCTCACCTGTTACCCGTTGGGGGATACGCTGCGAAAAGAGAGAGGAAAGTGGAGTGTCCGTTTTGTCAGCTTGTTCGCCTCTGATGGAAGGGAGGCGGAGATCCGGATCGCAGATCGCTCCGATGTGGACTGGAAGAAGGTGCCTGTCGCGGGGCGAGGCAAGGTGATAAGTCATGAATGGCGAAGGAACACGGCTGTGATTGATGCCTTGATCCCAGGAGATCCCTCCGAAAAGACCTTCTTCTATACCATCTGGAAGGACGGGAAGAATGTCACCGCTGATCCAAGGATCGGGTCTTCAGGCTCCGGGCCTGGCACGGGATTCGTTGGAGATGTCCCTTCTTCAGGGAACTATGTCGGCCGTCTTCCGCGCCTGCAGGCTCCTTATCGACTTTGCGGTTTGAGTTGCCACGCGATCAACAGTGGGTTGCAGGTCAGGGACGAAAAGGGTTTCCGAATCTTGGGGGGAAGCACGGATTGGCAGATCCGGGATCAACCGACACAGGGGGCTTATGAGTATTTCGAGGATTATGATTTTCAGATTCTCGTCTGGGAGGATGACGTCTGGTACATGGAACTCGTGCTGTATCCTCCAAGTACGGATGATGCGTTCAAAGTGATCACCAACACGATCTGCGGTCCAACCTCCCGATGGCAGATGATGCGACATTGGAACGTCATCAATCCGGGAGATCACGACTACGGAATGG
>CAZKNW010000740.1:0-1976 GCA_964554035.1 uncultured Verrucomicrobiota bacterium | reverse complement strand
TCCGGAATCCGTCACGCCTCCGTCGAAGACCTGGGCGATGTTGGGGTGGGACATCAGGGCGAGGGCCTGGCGCTCCGCTTCAAAGCGTGCGATCACCTCCCGGGTGTCCATGCCCGGCTTGATGATCTTGAGGGCGACCTTTCTGCGGACCGGCTCCTCCTGGTTGGCCATGTAGACAACCCCGAATCCGCCACTCCCGATCTCCTCCAGCAGCTTGTAGCGGCCAATCAGTGTTCCTGGCTTCTCGAACGGCTCATTGCCGTCGGGTAAGGCCGGAGTCATGTCGGGACGAAGCTTCTGGGCATTCTGGATCGATGTGTCGAGGAAGCCATCCGCGGAATCATGGGCGTCTAGCAGACCGAGTACATTATCCTCCTGACGGGCATCGCCTGCGCAAAGTTGCTTCAGCCGAGCCCTTCTTTCGTCCTTTCCCTCAATCTCGAGCAGTTCCTCGAAAATCTCGCGGTCTGTCATTTTGTCCTTACCCATCGATCCGGGTTCCACGAATGGACATGGGCTATAACCAAGAAAGCGGAAAAATGCATCCAAAGGGGCCATGATTTTTTACGAGGCGACCGGATTTGGATGGATGTTCTCCTTTTTCGGGAGGGAGGACTGGTTCAAGATCCAGCCATGAGCGAAACGGAATTTGACGCCATTGTGATTGGGGGAGGCAGCGGGGGCTATGCGGCCGCCAGGACACTTCATGCCGGTGGTAAGAAGGTGGCTGTCATTGAGGGTGGGAAAGAGGTGGGAGGCCTTTGCATCCTCAGGGGCTGCATGCCCACCAAGGCGCTTCTTTATGCGGCCGAGGTGAAGCACCTGGCGGATCATTCCAGCATCTGGGGCATGAACATCCCCAAGGTGGACTTTGATTTCAAACAGGTCATGGCGCGGAAGAATGCCATGATCGGGGACTTTGCCTCCTTCCGCAAGGGACAGCTGGAAGATGGTAGGTTCACTTTCTTCCGGTCGCTCGCGAGGTTCACGGATCCCCGCCATGTCGTGCTGGAGGACGGAACGACACTGAGGGCCGATCATTTCGTCATCTCGACCGGATCCGTGATCAGTCCATCACCGCTGGCGGCGCTTGATGAGGTGGGATACCTGACGAGCGATACGGCCTTGGCCCTGGAGTCGCTCCCGGAATCGATGGCGGTCCTCGGAGGTGGCGCCATTGCCTGCGAGTTTGCCCAGTTCTTTTCCAGATTCGGGGTAAAGGTGCATCTGATCCAGAGGAGTCCCCGGATCCTGAAGGAATTCGATGAGGATGCCTCCGAGGTCATCAAGAAGGTTTTTGTCGAGGATGGCATGGAGGTGCATACCGGTACGCAGCTTCAGGATGCCCGACTTGAGGATGGAAGGAAGGTCCTCGTCTTTGAGCAGGGCGGGGAACGCAGGGAGGTCGCCGTGGATGAGATCTTCTTTGCCCTGGGCCGAAAGCCCAACACCGGTGGACTCGATCTCGACAAGGCGGGGGTGGAGGTGAATCGAAAGGGATACGTGAGCACGGACGCCACGATGCGGTCGACGGCATCCCACATCTATGCCGCAGGGGATTGTGCCGGACCCCATGAGATTGTTCACATTGCCATTCAGCAGGGTGAACTGGCCGCCGGGAACATCCTGAAATCCGCTGACAGGGAGATTGATTACCGGCTATTGAGCAGCATCGTCTTCACGGATCCGCAGGTGGCTTGTGTCGGGCTCACCGAGAAGGCGGCGAAAGAGCAGGGGATCGATTTCCTCGTCGACAGCTATCCCTTCAATGATCACGGCAAGTCGATGATCATGGAAGCACTGCATGGCTTTGTGAAACTGCTGGCCTGCCCGAAGACCGGAAGGATCCTGGGTGGCGCCTGTGTCGGTCCGGTGGGCGGGGAACTCATCCACGAGATCATTGTGGCGATGTCAGCCGGGATGACGGTTCATCAGCTCGCGAGGACGCCCCACTATCACCCGACCCTGGCTGAGAT
>CAZKNW010000739.1:0-1976 GCA_964554035.1 uncultured Verrucomicrobiota bacterium | reverse complement strand
TTCGCGCACGATCCGGCGTTTGAACTACAATCGACAAGGGCATAAGAAGTCGTTGCAAGGAATTCCCGAGAAGATGCACGGAGTAACCATGATGGTTTCCAGAGCGGTTTAAATGAACTCGTAATCATTTTTCTGGGCTGTAAATCCACCTGCACAAAGCACAGGGTTTCAACCCTGTTTCAATCGCCCCTGATCAACCGGCCTGTAAGGTCGCATGCGAGACCCGTAGACAACACCGCAGGCGACCTGTTCGTCTCCATGATGCACAATCAGGGAATCCAGCAGGGAAGCTTCGGTGACTCCAATGGCGAAGTCGATTTTCTCTAGAACGCCATCCGGAAAACAGATTTCAGAGTAAGGCCTCTTTCGGAAACGGAAGAGGCCTTCCTGTTTATCAACAGGCGCAGAGAGAAGAAGCCGTAGAATCGGATGTGAATCCGATCATTCTTCATTGGCCTCACACAAAGGCACGAAGGCTCAGAGAAAACATTCCAATCCCGGAGGGACAAGCTCCCGCGAGTCCCACTTCAAGACCTCTGAGAGGTGACAGCCAGAGAGCGCTACCGCTAACATCATGAACTCACAAAACCCTGCTCTGACTCTTGGGATGCGCGGGAGCTTATCCCTCCTAATTCCCACAAGGTTGGCCATGAAAGTAGTTCAGGGCACTACGGCCTTTGATGCATTCGATCAAAGTCAGACTGACTGAGGCTGCATCCTCGCGGTGCATGCAGAACGAACAGGCCCCTTCCTTTGGCTCATGGGATGAATGCAGTTCCTTCAACCATTTCACCGTGCCGGCATCCTCTCTCTTGATCCAGCGGTCCCATACCTGTCGGCGTGATTCTGAAACAATGGGTTCGTCCCATCCGGAAGAAGCCGTCACAAATGGCGCCCACTCATGCGACCGTTCCTCCAGAGCCATTCCATCCCATCGCCATTCCATGATCAACTTCCCTGAGGAGTCGAAACTGAAGATCCGGAAAGGTGCCATCTGTCGGTATGGAATCCCCGACAGCCCTTCGCCGCCCTTTCCGCCTGAGGCAAGCTTGGGAATGATGATTCCACGGGTGATGGAAGTGCGGGACGAAGCTGACGTCTTTTCATACCAGTTAAGAAGGCACCATGCCCTGCCCCGGCCATCATGTGCGATCCACGTTCCACCCCCCGGTTCATGAGGACATTCGTAGGGATGTGCGCCATCCCGGAACCATGCCGGAGGAAGGGCCTCCTCGCGTTCCCGTTGTTCATCCCGGTTCATGGCGAGGCGGAAACCCTCATCGGCGGGATGAAACGTGACGCTGCACATCAGGGAAGAAGCTATTTCCCCGAACGGTGGACAACGGTCGAGGGGGACACGCCAAAATCCTTGGGAAGGGTCACGTCCATGAGTCCGGCAAGCAGACGGATCAAGGCGTAGTGATGAATGGTATGGGCCACCACATACATCAGTTCCCTCTCGATGCAGGAGGTCACCCTCTGGGCGTCCTCGGTATCGTAGTTGACCTTGCAACTCACCTGAAGAGGCAGGTTGCAGAGTCCTTCCGTCGTGGCGATGAAATCCCTCTTGATGCGACCGGTCATGTTGATGGCCGCAAAGCGATCGCTCTCAAGTGAAGCATCCCGCTCACGAAGGTCATAATTGAGACTGCCCGTATCCAGGGCGGACATGAGGCAGATGAAGTGATCCAGGCAATGCCGGAAATGCCCTCCGATGGAGGCATGCATGGCATCCCTCAATTTGCGCGAGTAGACATCGTCATCCAGCATCTGGAGCAGCGCCTCGCCCTGACTCAGGGTGTCGACGACCGCGTCGATAAGTTCATTGGACAAAAGGTCGGATGAGCTGGAAGTGGTGTTCATTCAGGTGGTTGGATGCGCAGGGTTTCTAGCTCCGCACCCCTGCACAGACAATGCTTAAGTTTCCGCCGGGCTGACGGTCCCGCCCGTCCTTGGGAGCACCCCGGAGCCGTCCT
>CAZKNW010000738.1:0-1980 GCA_964554035.1 uncultured Verrucomicrobiota bacterium | reverse complement strand
CACAGCGGTCTTACCGGTCTGACGGTCACCAATGATCAGCTCGCGCTGGCCACGTCCGATCGGGATCATAGCGTCGACCGCCATGATACCGGTCTGCAGCGGCTGACTGACGGAGCGGCGCTTGATGATGCCGGGGGCGATCTTCTCAACAGGATACGTCGCGGTGGTCGGGATATCACCTTTGCCATCGAGGGGCTGACCGAGCGAGTTGACCACGCGACCGAGCAGTTCCTTTCCGACAGGGACGGAGAGCAGCTTGCCGGTGGTACGAACCTCATCGCCCTCCTTGATGCTGGTGTAGTCACCCAGGATGATGGCACCGACCTCGGTCTCCTCAAGGTTGAGTGCCAGTCCGGTCACGCCGTTGCCGAAGTCCAACATCTCGTTGAGCATGGCGTCGGTCAGGCCTTCAATCTTGGCCACACCGTCACCAATTTCACGGACGATGCCGACGTTTTCCTTCGCCACGGTGGTCTTGGCACCGGCGATCTGTGCTTGGATTTCTTCGAGTACGTTGCTCATTGCTGTGGTTCTCGTTTAGCCCGGCTCTCCGGGAACAAATTCATTTCTTCAGGCCTGATTAGAAACTGGAGGCGAGTTCGGACAGGCGACCCCGAACACTTCCGTCAAATACGTTGCTTCCGACCTTGATCCGCATGCCACCGATCAGGTCCTTGTTCTCAGCAAAACCCAGAATGAGGTTGCTTCCATAAAGGGTCGTGAGCTTCCCACGTATGGAGGCCTGCTGACTGTCATCCAAGGCCACGGCACTTTCAACGGTGGCGGTACGGTTGGCCACATCCAGGCGGACCAGGCGTTCAAAGTGAAAGGCGATTCCCATGTAGCCACGAGGCTTCTTCTCAACCAGCGCCTTCACCACTTCAAACGCCTTGCCTTCATCAAGCAGGCCATCCTTGAAACAGGATTTGAAAAGCTTCTTGGCGTCGGATCTTTGCTGTTTGGAAACCTTCATGGTTCAATCTTAGGCGGCGAGCTGGGAATTGGTTTCGTCGATCAGGCGCTTCTGGTCATCGGCGGTCAACACTTTGCCAGCCACCTTGCTGGTGGTCTCGACAACCAGTTTGCCGACTTCCTCGCGGAGCTCTGCCAGCATCTTGGCGTGTTCGGCCTCGGTGGCATGGCGCGCCTTGGTGATGATCTCTTCCGCAGAGGCAATCGCCTTCTGCGTCTCGGTGTCGCGCACCTTCTGGGCGGCTTCACGAGCCTCTTCGATCAGCGCGTTGGCCTGGGCATTGGCCTTTTCAATGATCTCCTTACGCGTGCTCTCTGCCTGCTCGAGTTCCGCCTTGATCTTGTCGGCGTTCTCGAGTCCCTCGGCGATCTTGGCCTTGCGTTGCTCAAGCACCTCAAGCACCGGCTTGTAGGCAAACTTGTTCAGGAGGACTGCCACGATGCTGAAGGCAATCAGCTGGGAGATGAAAAGACCCCAGTTGACTCCGAACTCGCTGGTGATCTGGGTCAGCGGATTCTCGGCAGCGGCGGCGAGGGTTGTCATGGATGCAGTCATGTTCTTTGGGAAATTGAAAAGCACGCGACCGAAGCCGCGTGCTCAAGTGCTTTACTCTGTAGGTCCGAGGAAGATCGCGAAGAACACGATACCTTCAGCCAGAGCGGCGAAGATGATGGCGTTTTTCATGATCGCACCAGCAGCGCCCGGGTTGCGTCCGGTTGCCTCGGCGGCTTTTGCTCCGATCAGTCCCACACCGATGGCGGATGCCACAGCAGCCAGACCGATGTGAAAGGAACCACTAATTGCAGCTAGCATTGTTTGACCTTTCTTGTTTCGTTTCAGTTGGTTCAACGGCCTCCACAGTCTTGCCATGGTCCGACCGCTGAAAGTGTCTAGTGTGCATGCTCCTCGTCGTGATGCTCACACATGAGTGAGAGGAAGACCGAGGTCAGCAGCGCGAACACCAGCGCCTGCACAAAGCCGACGAGGAGTTCCAAAGCGTAAAAGGG
>CAZKNW010000737.1:0-1981 GCA_964554035.1 uncultured Verrucomicrobiota bacterium | reverse complement strand
GGAGCCTGAACTCACCGGCAACTACCACGACCTGTCCCATCACGGACAGAAAAAGGAGAAGATCGACAAGTTGCTGATGCTCGAGCACGGGATCCTCAAGCGCATCAGCTCCGCGCTCACAACAATGAAGGAACGCAAGGTGGGCAGAGACTCCCTCTTCGATCAGACAACGACGCTGCTGACGGCTTCAATGGGGAGCGCCAACGCGCACAACTTTGACGATCTTCCGGCCCTCGTATTTGACGCACGCATGAAGTCGTCCGGCTATTGGCGACGCAAGGATGTCCCCATGAGCAACCTCTATCTCGGATTGCTTCAGCAGTTCGGTGTCGAGAAGGATCGCTTCGGCGAAAGCAACGGTGCCTTCGACCTCCTTGCCTGATGCGCCTTGCCAGCCTATTCACACTGCTGGTCTGTTTCCTGCAGGTTGGAGCCCAGGCGGAGCCAACCTTGGAAGGCTTCTTTACCCAACACTGCGTCGACTGCCACGGGCCCGAAAAACGGAAGGGCAAGGTGCGGCTGGACCTGGACCTTGATGAATTCTTCGCCAGCGGAGACCTGCCGGAGAAGGTGGTTTCCGTGCTTGAGGCCGGGGACATGCCGCCCGAGGATGAGCCTCAACCTGCAGCGGAAGCCAGAGAACAGGCCTTGAAGGTGCTTGCAAAACGCATCCTCGCCAATCGTCCGGCCAATCCCATCAAACGTCTCACCAGCGCCGAGTATACCAATACACTCTACGACCTTTTTGGAGTGGCCTTTGATTTCACCGACCTCCTGCCTCCCGACCAGTCGGAAAACGGCTTCGACAAGTTTGGCGAATCGCAGTTGATCTCGCCCCACCAAGTGGTCGCCTACCTGAAGACCGCCCGCTTTGTGGCAGAACGCCTCCTGCCCGATGTCAAACCCGAGACAAGGAAGTGGGAGTTTGATGCGCGCCACTTTCACGGCAGCAAGAACTTTGCAGTCGGTGGAGGAGGAGACTACCGCGACGGGGATGACTATGTTCTAACCGGCTTTCGTCCCTACCGCAGCAATCTACACTTCTCCATCGATCCTGACGGCTACGAGCGGTTTATTGTTCCCACCTTCGGGGTCTACCGGCTCGAAGTGAAAGCACGTTCGGAAAGGTCCGATGAAGGCGAGGTCATCGGCATCAACCTTGGGGATGGACGTCATCCCACCAGCTTTAGAAATATTCGCAGGGTTCCCATGCCACATGGCTCAACAGGGTTTACAACCGAACTCACCCTCAAGGCAGGCGACCAACTCGCGTTCACATTCGACAGCGCCCGCGATCCGGGAAAAGGGGGCGACCCGCGCAAGCACAAAGGTCCCATAATGCGGTTCTCCGGGGTGAAGATCACCGGTCCGTTGATGGAAGAGTGGCCCACCTCCGCGATCCGGACCCTGCTCCCCAAGACCAGCATGAAGCCGGCGGAATTGGTCGATCACGTCGCCCGACTGCTCACCCAGAGACCGCTGCCGACAGAAGAGCGCGCCGCCTTCATTGAGATCGCGAAAGCCCGGAAAGAATCCGGAGCATCCATGATCGCCATCGCCCGTAGTGTGCTTGTCGCGCTCCTGACCTCGCCCCACTTCATTTACAAGTCGGAGTCTCCCGAACTCACCGGCGTGGAGCTGGCCCACCGCCTCTCGTATTTCCTTTGGAACTCCATCCCGGATGCCGAATTGCTGGACGTGGCCAGGTCCGGCGCGTGGGACAAGGATTCCTCGGCTCAGGTGGATCGGCTTCTCAAGGACTCGAGGGTCGGACGGTTCATCGATGACTTCACCCGCCAATGGCTCCAGTTGGACAAAGTGGACGACTTCGGTCCGGATGTACGCGTCTATAAGGACGTTCGGCGCATGACCGTCGATTCCATGGGGCGCGAGGGCCGTGAACTTTTCGCGCATCTACTGAAGAACGACCTGAGCATGGAACACTTCATTGACTCGGATTTCGTCATGGTGAACGACCGCC
>CAZKNW010000736.1:0-1997 GCA_964554035.1 uncultured Verrucomicrobiota bacterium | reverse complement strand
AAACTTCGAATGGATACCAAGGCAAACATCAACTGGCGCCCCGACAGCCACATCCTCATGGGTGGAGCGCTCGAAGCGCCCGGCGCCAAGGTTCAGCCCGGGGTCCTGAGCGCCCTTGGGCTTCCTGTCGGCGATGGGGACCAGAAGTTCACCATTGGTGATGACCTGAACGGTCGCCGTCTGGCCCTCGCAAGATGGATCGCCGACGGGCAAAACCCGCTTACGACACGATCGATCGTGAACCGCATCTGGCAATACCACTTCGGGAAACCCATTGCCGGCAATCCGAACAACTTCGGAGTCAAGGGCGCCAAACCCACCCACCCTGAGCTTCTCGACTGGCTGGCTTCCGACTTCGTCAGAAACGGCTGGCGCATGAAGCGCCTCCACAAGCTGATCATGACCTCGCGGACCTACATGCAGTCCGCGTCCCATCCGGATTTCAACGAACTGCAGAACAGGGATCCAAACAATCACCTCCTCGCCTACTTCCCTACCCGCCGACTGACTGCCGAGGAACTGCGCGATGCCATGCTGAAGATCACGGGTGAGCTCAACCCTGAGATGGGCGGGCTTCCCATCCGTCCCGAGATGAACATGGAGGTGGCACTACAGCCGAGGATGATCCAATTCTCCCTCGCCCCCGCCTACCAGCCCTCACCGAATCCGGAGGATCGCAATCGGAGGAGCATCTACGCCTATCGCGTTCGAGGCCTTGCAAATCCGCTGCTGGAAACCTTCAACCGCCCCAATCCGAATGACTCCTGCGAGATGAGGGACGCCGCCTCGGTTTCCCCCCAGGCATTCACCCTGATGAACAGCGACTACGTCACCAGCCGTTCCATCGCCTTCGCGGAAAGACTGGCAGCGGAAGGTGAATCCATCGACGACCAGATCCAGAAGGCCTTCGAGATCACCTTCGGACGCATGCCAACCACGGCCGAGAAGGAAAAGCTGGAAGGCTACGTGCGTGAAATGATCACGTATCACTCCGCCGTCCAACCCGAGCAAAGGAAGTTCCCGACAGAGATCACACGCTCCCTCGTGGAAGAGTTCACCGGCGAACCCTTTGAGTATCAGGAGATCCTCCCCGCCTACGAGAACTACACCCCGGACAGGCAGGCCGCCGATGTCAGTCCCAGGACAAGAGCCCTGGCCGACATGGCCCTGCTGCTCTTCAACTCCCACGAGTTCATGTTTGTCTACTGATTGATGATTCTTGATTTCTGATTCTTGATTTTTGAGGTGATGAAAGCGCTTATTCACATAGGATTCTTCTCCAACCCAAGGAGAACCATGAATGAATATGCATCCGCCCTTGAAGAGCGCCTTGTGGACTTTGCTGTCCGCATCCTCAACGTTGTTGATTCCCTACCCAAATCAGAAACAGGAAAACACATTGCCAATCAGATCCTTCGCTCTGGAACGGCACCAGCGGCCCACTATGGGGAGGCACAGAGTGCCGAATCCAAGAAAGACTTTTCACACAAATTGAAACTTGCAGCAAAGGAACTCAGGGAAACGAACGTGTGGCTCAAGATCATCCAAAGAAAGCCGCTTTGCGCCGAAACGCGACTAATACCTCTTTTGAAGGAAAGTGACGAATTGATCGCGATCTTCAGCAAGAGCATCAAGACCACAGACTCGCACCCAGCCTAACTTCAAAATTCAAGAATCGAGAATCACCAATCCAAAATGCCCGCTCTCTGCTCCCGCCCCATCTCGACCGCTGCTACACGGCGTGAATTCCTCTACGGACTCGGTGCCACCCTGGGTTCCGTCGCCGCGACGAACATGATCGCCAAAGAGGGCCTGCCCTCCAAAGCCTTGGCGAAGGAGGGACCCTTGATGCCAAAGCCCCCCATGCTTCCGGCGCGGGCAAAGAACGTGATCATGCTCTTCATGGAAGGGGGGCCGGGCCACATGGACACCTTTGACCCCAAGCCCAGGCTGCGGGAACTCCACAAGACCGAATCCAAAAGCACCCGAGGATTGGA
>CAZKNW010000735.1:0-1998 GCA_964554035.1 uncultured Verrucomicrobiota bacterium | reverse complement strand
CGCCATATCAGATCGCTCACGCCCAAAGCCAATGGCATCTATGATAGCAATTGCAGCACGACCTTCCCCGTTCTGGAAGGCAATCGCTCGAACGTGCAGCGGATCATGAATCAGGGAAGAAGGTCCCGATCGAAGCTGAAAGGGCGTCACCATGGGACTGATATCCACGGCAGCGGTGCCAACCTTGAGTTCGGCAGCCAAAGCTGTCGGAACAAGGCATGCGACAAGAAAGGAAAGAAGCGCCTTCATGAGATGGGTTAATGAATAATCGGTTTTCAGAGCCTACTCAATCCCGGTCATTGCCCAAGATGCTCAGCAAAGAACTCCAGCATGGCCTTGCGGACGCGGTCATTAGTCACCTTGGCGATGTCGAGGGCATGAGGCCAGCCTTCAAGGCGGTCATAGCGGAAGGGAATCTCCAACTCCTGGAGTCGGTTCGCAAGCAGGTCCGCCTGCGCTATGGGAACCGTGTCATCGATGGTGCCGTGGATGATGAAAACAGGTGGATCATCGGGTGTGAGGTGACTGAGCGGTGAGGCCTGACGGTAGACCTCTGGGGCCTGATCAAAAGTCCGTCCACCAAGGAAGTCCTTCACCAGGCGGCTGTGAATCCCAAAGGGTGTGGTCAGGTCTGCTGGACCATAAAGGTTCACCACGGCCTGAACCCGGCTGCTGATACCTGCATGACCTCCGTTGCCTTCCAACTCGGGCACATCAGAGGAGAAACCCAACATCATCGCGAGATGGCCTCCCGCCGATCCGCCCGCCACACCGATGCGATCCGGATCCACTCCCAGCTCGGCAGCATGGCTTCGCATCCACCGCACGGCACACTTGGCATCCTCGACTGCCGCGGGAAACGGTGCCTCCTTCAGAAGTCGATAGCTGATTGTAGCCACCACATAGCCTGCTTCTGCAAACTTCACGCCGTAGTAGTGATAGTCACTCCGTTTCCCACCACGCCATGCACCCCCATGAATGAAGATGAGTCCAGGAACGGGCTTCTCCTTTTCTTTCCGGGGCGTGTATAAATCCAGCTCCAGTTCCCTTCCACTGCCCCTGCCATAAACAATCCCCTTTCTCAGCTCGACGTCCTCAGGTGTCTTCAGCTGCAGATCCACAATCGGCATCAGCTTGAGCAGCGCTGCTGTCTTTGCCGCCAATGTGTTGGGAAATCCAGGCGGGCCCTCTCCCTCGGTCGCCAGTGACTTGAAGTAGGGCTCCAGCTTTCCGTCGGCGACCGCCTTCTGCCGTTCCTTGATGATCGCCTCGGGATTTTCGGGAATGGCATCCGGATCGACATACTTCTCAAGATCCCTCAGGGCGATGACCTTGAAATGGTTTTCAAAAAGATAGGCCATGAACTTCTCAAACTCCTCCTTCTTTGTGGCCACCCAAGGATGGGCAATGTCCGGCACGCCATGAAACTGCAGGATGGAGATCCGACCGAACTTCGCCTGGTCCACCGCCCGCTTGAAGTCCTTGAACTCCCATGCAGGACGCGCATCCCCAGCCGTGGGAAGCAACAAGGGATGATCGGCACCCGGCTCATAGGCAAATCCCTTTCCCTCGGTGTATTCAAACTCAGGTGCACCACCACGCCGGGCAAACTTGATCCCGGCAGCCTTCAGAATGGGATACGCATCTGGATGGGTTCCATTCCCTGGATAGGCGTAAGAGACCGGACGAGGGATTCCGTGTTCCTCACAGCGTCGGTTGATCGCCTCCAACTGCTCTGGCAACTGGGCCAACTGTTTCTTGAGCGCCTCGGGATTCTTTGCATTAAGCCCCTTATGATCCCGGGTGTGGTTTCCGATCTCAAATCCGTCCCGGTGCAGCTCCGCAATCTGCTCCCAGGTCATGTAGTGCTCCTTGTTGGTCGCAAAATCCCAGCCCTCGGTGATGAAGAAGGTCGCACCAAAACCATGCTTCTTAAGGATGGGCCTCACCACCGTGTAATGGGACTTCACCGAATCATCGAAGGTCAAAACCACAATC
>CAZKNW010000734.1:0-2011 GCA_964554035.1 uncultured Verrucomicrobiota bacterium | reverse complement strand
TACCATTCAGGTTGGCACGATAAATCGAATCCCTGGTTGCCTCTGCCCAGTAAATGTGTGTCGTGGTCACCTCCAATCCTCCAGGATTCGCAGAACTGCTCATGTTGGAACTAAGCGGAATTGTCGACAAATCGACCAATACCTGAGGATTGCTTCCATCAAGATCTGCCCTGTATACAGAATCCTGTGTGGTATCCGTCCAATAGACATAGCTGGCATCAACATCGATCCCTTTGGGATTGAATGTGGTTTGCCCCCCAGAAGCCATTGGCATCGCACTCTGGTCCACCAATACCAGCGGATTGCTCCCGTCAATATCGGCCTTGTAGATGCAATTCTGCGTTGAGTCCGCCCAGAAAATGTGAGTCGCATTCACCGCCAAGTCTTCTCCCGCAAAATTCCCAGGGGCTCCGGAACCCTCTGGAAGGCTTGATTCATTGATGAGAATCTCGGGACTCGAACCATCCAGTCCCGCTCTGTAGACAGCATCTCTTTGGCTATCCACCCAGTATACATAGCTCGCGTCAGAATCCATTCCCTTGGGCGATGGATCAGGATTCCCGGCTTTGGACGAACTCGGGTATACTGAGAAATCGACAAAAACTGCAGGATTTGATCCATCGAGCTCGGCTGACATTATTGAATGTTGTGGACCGTCACCAAAAACCAGCAAATCCGCACCGGTCACATTGACCAACATGCAACCCAATGCGAAAGCTGACAGAGCTCCCGTATGTTTCTTCAACAGATTCATGTTCTTCATCATGGTTCCTTCTTCGCGGTAATCCCTTGTTCCAATGGTCACTGCTCAACCACCCTGTAGAAGGTGGCGGTTTGGGTTGCGGGTGCCTGGACCTGCATGGTGCCACCGTTCCAGAAGAGGGTGGCTTCGGATTCATACCAGGTCTCCAGGTCGTGGCTGTATTGCACGATGAAGCGGCTGGCGCTGGTGTAGCTGATGGGCACGCCCAGCTCGTCTCCGAAGGTGATGAGGATGCTGCCATCGTTCATCATCTCAGGGGCATTGATCTTCTGCAGGCTTCGGACGATCACCAGCGCCTCCTGGCTGTAGACTGTTCCGGCACCATCCGTTGCAGCCACGGCATAGCGTCCGGCGGCAGCACGACCGATAGCGGCCATGCTCAGCGTGGCATCGGTTTCCCCTTCGAGAGCTGATCCATTGAAATACCATTGGTAGCCGGTGGCTCCGGTGGCGGTGACGCTCAGGTCCACGCTGGATCCGGGTAGCACGGTCTGGCTCTGGGGATGGGAGGTGATCACTGGTCCTTCACTCGTGACACCCACACTGAAGTCGCCCCCAGCTGCTGCCAGTGTAAAGCCGCTTCCTGAATCCAACGCTCCGGCTCCGCTTTGAAGGTAGCCCCATGCCACCAGGGATCCATCGGACTTCACTGCCACGCTGTGGCTGAATCCTGCCGAGATGCTTACCGCACCGCTCAGGCTTCCAACTGCGGCCTCTCCGTCCAATCCACCCCAGCCCACCACGCTGCCATCACTCTTGAGGGCGAGGCTGTGATCATTGCCGGCGGCAATCGCGATCACTCCGGAAAGTCCTGCAGGCACATCGGTCTGGCCCGAGTCGTTGATGCCCCATGCCACCACTGTGCCGTCGTTCTTGAGGGCCAGGCTGTGCTTCCCACCTGCCGCGATGGCAGTGACACCTGCCAGATCGGAAGGAGGTGTGGCACGTCCACCCTGGTTGCTTCCCCATCCGTAAACCGTGCCGTCGGCACCCAGTGCCAGGCTGTGGTAGTCCCCTGCACTGACATCAATGGCCGGTGTGGCCCCACTGGCCAGTCCTGATGGGATGTTCAGGATGCCCGAGCCATTGAAGCCAAATCCGACCACCTTACCGTCGGCAGTCAGCGCCAGGGTGTGGAAACGACCAGCATCGACGGAAACGATGTTGTTCACGCCACTGGGAGGTTGGGTGCGCCCATCGGCGGCATTACCCCAAGCGACAAGTGAGCCATCACTGAGCAGAGCCACG
>CAZKNW010000733.1:0-2017 GCA_964554035.1 uncultured Verrucomicrobiota bacterium | reverse complement strand
AGGATAGGAAGTAAAAAGCAATTCTCCCGCTGAGGCGCAGAGGCGCCGAGTAGAAGAACTATTCCTCAATTCCTTCCTTCCTCATTCCGATCTGTGAAATCCGCGACATCTGCGGATCAGATGGAGGCCACGACCGCTTTCGTCTCCAGGTAGTTGTTCAGGACCTCATGTCCCATCTCCCTGCCCCAGCCGGACTCCTTGTAGCCACCAAACGGGAGCGCGGCATCGAAGACATTGTAACAGTTCACCCAGACGGTCCCCGCCCGGAAGCTCTTCGCGATCCGATGGGCCTTGGCAATGTCCTTGGTCCAGACCGCAGCCGCCAACCCATAGGAAGTATTGTTGGAGGAGGCCATCATGGCATGCTCATCGGTAAAGGACTCAGCCACCACCACCGGTCCAAAGATCTCCTCCTTCACGATCTTCATGTCGGGATTGGCATCGGTGATCACCGTGGGCTGAACGAAGTAACCCCGCTCACCGTGACGACTGCCACCCGCTACCATGCAGGCGCCGTCATCGCGTCCGGAGTTCAGGAAGCCGGTGACCCTTTGGAGCTGTTCGTCGGAAACGAGGGGCCCCATCTCCGTGCCGTGGGCCAAGCCAGGACCCAGCTTGATCTTGCGGGCATGCTCAGCGACGCCCTTCACGACGTCGTCATAAATATCCTTCTCAACAATCAGGCGGGAGCCCGCACAGCAACACTGTCCGTGATTGAAGAAGATCGCATTGGCCGCACCCGCGATGGCAGCGTCGAGATCCGCGACATCCTTGTAGATCACGTTGGGCGACTTGCCACCCAGTTCGAGAGTCAGCTTCTTCAGGTTACCGGCCGCCGCCTGGACAATCAGCTTGCCCACCTCGGTGGAGCCCGTGAAGGCCACCTTGTCGACGGCGTTGTGCGCCGCCAAAGCAGCACCCGCCTCGCCAAAGCCCGTCACGACATTCACGACACCGGCAGGCACACCCGCCTCGACCATCAACTCAGCCAGATACAGCGCACTGAGCGGCGTCTGCTCAGCCGGCTTGAGGATCACGGTATTGCCCGTTGCAAGTGCCGGCCCAAGTTTCCAGGCCGCCATGAGCAATGGGAAGTTCCAGGGAATGATCTGCCCCACCACACCAACCGGTTCACGGAGGGTGAAGGCGTGAAACTGGGCACCTGGGGCATAGGGCACGGAAATCGGAATCGTATTCCCCTCCAGCTTCGTTGCCCAACCCGCCATGTAGTGGAAAAGATCGGCCGCAAGTGCGACATCCGCCACCTTGGCCACCGCCATCGGCTTACCGTTGTCGGCGGATTCCAGCTCCGCCAGGGTATCGGCATGCTCAAGGATCAGGTCACCAATCTTCCAGACGAGCTTACCCCGCTCGGAAGGCGTCATCCTGCGCCATGCACTGCTGGAGTCATCAAAGACCTTCCGGGCATGACTGACCGCGCTCTCGATGTCGGGTGCACCACCCTTCTGCACGTGCGCAATCACCTGTCCATTGGCCGGATTGAACACCTCAAAGGTCTCACCGGATGCGGCATCAATCCACTCCCCATTGATCAGGAGCTTCTTCGGCTTGGAGATCCACTCCTTCGTTTTCTGGCTGATTTCAACTTCGGGGATGTCGACGGGTGCTGCAGTGCTCATGGTGTTGTTCTGAATGACTTGATGGTGAAAAGGCAAGGGTTCGAACGGCCTGGGGCCAACCTCTTCCGGGAATATCCACACACTAAAAGCCAACGGATTTCCGTCAACCCGAAAGCGGAGTATGAAACCACAGAGGAAGGAGTTTTTCCCGCAGATTGAATGAGCGTCTCGCAATACCAAAGAACCAAGGCACGCTCCGTGGCGTAGGCATCCTCGCCTGCGAGTCCGAGCACCGTCCCGGTGCGCAATTCGGCCTTTCAGCGCTCCCCCAACATTGACTCCCTTCTTCGGCCCTCTAACCTCAACCTCCAACCCGATGAAACGCAACCTCGACGAACTTGACCAGGATCTCATGGAGGCAATCCTCGCACTGGATG
>CAZKNW010000732.1:0-2017 GCA_964554035.1 uncultured Verrucomicrobiota bacterium | reverse complement strand
GATCCGCTCCACCGAGAGGGCGATCCGGAAGGTGGAGTCGGAGATGGTTCCACCCACCACCATCCGGGCCTTGTGGGATCGGGGAAATCCCTCACCCACCTACATCCTCAGGCGAGGCGAACACGACAAGCCCGGCCGGATGGTTGGGCCCGGTGTGCCTTCGGCACTGACCGATGGGCGGACGCCCTTCGAGGTGTCTTCACCGGGCAAGGGTAAGACGGGGCGCCGGCTGGCCTTTGCCAGGTGGCTGACGCAGCCGGATCATCCCCTGACATCGCGGGTGATCGTCAACCGCATCTGGTATCACCACTTTGGAACCGGGCTGGTCAAGACACTGGAGAATTTCGGACTGATGGGCGAACGTCCGTCCCATCCCGAGCTGCTGGACTGGCTGTCGGTGCGTTTTGTCGAGCAGGGATGGAGCATCAAGGAACTTCACCGGATGATCATGTGCTCCCAGACCTACAGGCAGGGCAGTGAGGTGAGTGAGGAACATCTGCAGCTCGACCCTGAGAATCGGCTTCTCTCTCGCATGCCCATGGTGCGCAAGGATGCCGAGGCCCTTCGTGACTCGCTTCTCTTTGTTTCCGGCAAGCTGGTGGAGCGTTCAGGCGGTCCCCCGGATCCGGTCTCGGTGGATGACAACGGACTGGTGACGATTGATCCAGTCCTGGAAGGAGGATGGCGTCGTGGAATCTACGCCCAGTATCGTCGAACGGAGCTTCCTTCATTCATGGACACCTTCGACTATCCTGAAATGGGTCCCAACTGTGTGAGTCGCAGCGTCTCGGTGGTCTCCCCTCAGCCCCTGATGCTCATGAACAATGCACGGGTCCGTGAACTGGCCACAGCCTTTGCGGAACGGGTGCTTTCCATGCAGGGCGAGGTTGCCTCCGGATCGGAGGACCTGAATGGCATGGTGAAGCTGGTCTACGAAATGGCCCTGTCGCGTGAGCCCAGCTCGGAGGAGGGGCGCCTTGGAGTCGATGCCCTGAAGCAGTTGAAGGCAGACTGGGGGCAGCAGTCCCGGGCCGCGCTGGAAACCTATTGCCATACCATCCTGAATTCGGCTGGATTCCTCTACGTGGATTGAATCATGAGTGAAGCAGGCAACAACAGGATCCCACGCCGCAATTTCTTCGCCAGGACCCGCGATGGATTGCTGGGTGCGGCGCTGACCCGTCTGTTCACCGATGACTACTTTGGTGGAAGTGCCCGGGCCTCCGAGGTGGATCATGGAATGCCCATGAGCCTGGATCCTCGCGAGGGACATCATCCGGCCACGGCCACTTCGGTCATTCACCTCTTCATGAATGGCGGTCCCAGCCAGATGGACCTATTCGATCCCAAGCCGGTCTTGAACCGGATGGATGGCAAGCCCTTCCCGGGCAATGTCGAGGACATCGGCAACCAGAGCACGGCGAATGTCGGTGTCATGATGGGGGGCAAGTATCCCTTTGCGCGCCATGGGCAGTCGGGCATGTGGATGGCGGATATCCTGCCTCATACCTCGCGGATGGCGGACGACATCTGCCTCATCAACTCGATGTGGACGGATCACCCGAACCACGACAACGCCCTTTACAAGATCCACAGCGGACGTCTCTTCATGGGATATCCGACGATCGGGTCCTGGACCGTCTATGGTCTGGGAAGCGAAAACCGGAACCTGCCTGCCTACGTCGTCCTGAACTCACCCTTGGGCATGCCGAAGAACGGCACCCGCAACTGGACTTCCGGCTTTCTTCCACCGCTCTACCAGGGCACGCGCTTTCGTCCGACCGGTTCTCCCATCCTGAATCTCAAGCCCCAGTATGACCAACCCGCTCCGGTCACCGAAACCGCGCGGGGGCTTCTGGATCGGTTGGACCAAATCCACAAGGGGCATCGTCCGCACCGTCCCGAACTGGATGCGCGGATTGAGTCCTATGGCCTGGCTGCGCGCATGCAGCTTTCCGCCAGTGAGGCGCTCGACCTGGGCAGGGAAAGCCAGGGAACCCTGGAAATGTATGGCGTG
>CAZKNW010000731.1:0-2020 GCA_964554035.1 uncultured Verrucomicrobiota bacterium | reverse complement strand
GCACCTCGGTTTGTTCGCATAACCACTTCATCGGGAATAGTTCTGTCCCGTGAACGATTACGCTCGACTGCGATATCTACGTCAGTCATCACAAACACGATGTGAATATTTTTTGGTTTGTATCCCGCTTCGATGAGGTCAGGAATGACTCTTTCAATCTCACGGGGATGAGAAAAGGTTCTATCCAAAACAAGGTTAGGCTTTTTGTCTGCCGGAGCAAGTTTGATGGATGCCATCATCAAGTCCATTCTCTTCGAAACATTCCGATTCTCTGCTCCCTCTGCTTCCTCCTGTTCAAATCCTACTTCCCTTCCTTACGCCATTTGCGCATCAGCTCGATATTGGACTTGATGATCTCGAGGCGCTCTGGGTCTTTGTTTCTCTTCTCCAGTGAGTCGAGGTAGACCTGCATGTCGCTGTTGAACATCTCGATGGGTTCGTGCTCCTGTCCCTGGTCGCCGGTCTTCTTGACCCAGCGGTTCAGACGTCGACGCATCTCCGCCAGTTTCTTCTTGAACTCAGGCTTGTCAGCGAGGTTGTTGATCTCGTAGGGATCGCTCTTCAGGTCGTAGAGTTCTTCCTTGGGTCGCTTGGGGGCGAAGAGAAGTTCCTGCACCTCATTCAGTTTTCCTTCCGCATGGGCCTTGCGCAGGGCGATATAGATGGACTTGTAGTCCTTGTAGGCATTGGGCTGAAGATGGGGGCGTTCGTTCAGGTAGTTCCGGATGTATTTGAAATCCTGGGTGCGCACCGCACGCAGCCGATCCACGGTCTCGTCACAGCGATCCCTGGCCGCAAAGATTGCCTGCCTCGGCTGGTAGTCCTTCGCCAGGATGTCGCGGGCCTCCATCGACTTGGGCACCTCGATCCCAGCCAGACCCAGTGACAGTGCGGCGATGTCGATGTGTTCCACCAGGTCGTCACGAACCTTCCCCTTCTCAATACCCGGCCCTTCGATGATCAGAGGCACATGAAGTCCCTCGTCATACATGAACTGTTTTCCCCGCGCATGACTGATCCCGTGGTCGGTCATGAAAAGCACCACGGTATTCTTGCGGACGCCATCCTTCTCCAGTTTCTCCAGAATCTCACCCACGACTCGATCCGTTTCCCGGACCGTGTCCAGATACGAAGCCCAATCATGAAGCAGCACAGGATCGCGGGGATAGTAAGGTGCCAGGGTGACATCCTCCGGATTGGTGCGCTTGCCGAAGATCTTCTCGGCACGCTGTGCAAACTTCTCGGCCGCCTCCTGCGTCCCACCACGCAGCTTTCCACCCGGCAGCTGGATCTGGGCGAAGAAAGACTGACCGTCCTTTCGATCCGACCAGTCGGCACCGTCATACATCTTGGGGTTCCATTCAAAGTTGTAGTCGGTCTTTCCGAGACGGCCCTTCCTGCCGGGCCAACCTCCGACCGAAGTATGGTAACCCGCCTTCTGGAATAGCTCAGGCACCGGTGTCACCTCCTTGGGAAGATGAATCTTCTTTTCGCCCCGTCCACTGCGATGGTGATGGGCGCCAATGCTGGTCTGATACATCCCGGTAATGAAGGCGGACCGACACGTGGAACAAACCGGCGCCGTGACGAAAGCCTTGGTGAATTTCACCCCCTGCTCTGCCAACCGATCCACATGCGGCGTCTGGATGGTCTTCTCACCATAGCAGGAGAAGTTGGCCGACATGTCATCGACGATGATCCAGAGGATATTGGGACGTTCACCCGCTGACGCAAGGGAGGCCCAGAGACAGAGGACCATGAAAAGTATACGAGAAAGAGAGGTCATGCGGTGAAGCAAAGCATCCAGACGCCTCCAAGGTCAGGTCAAAAATGGTGGTTTGAATCCGCAATCAAAAACTCGGACTTGGCCGGAGAGTCGGAACAGTCGAAAGTCGCCCCGGTGAAGGTCCTGATCATCGAAGACGACGAAAAGATCCTGAAGGCAACCCATCGCGGGTTGGAATCAGAGGGCTACGTCACCACCATGTGGGGCGCCCGCCACCGAGACGGGAACTGGAGC
>CAZKNW010000730.1:0-2021 GCA_964554035.1 uncultured Verrucomicrobiota bacterium | reverse complement strand
CCCTCCTGGCCGTGGCTCCCCCCGAGGGTGGCGAACTGAATCATATCCTGATTGGCACAGGACTCTTCCTGTTCCTTCTCATGGTCCCTGTCATTTGGCGGGTCGTTACGGGCCCGACCGTCATTGACCGAATCGTGGCGGTCAACGTCATCGGCACAAAGACAGCCGTCCTTCTCATATTGATTGGAACCCTTTTCGGACGGGTCGAGATGTTTGTGGACTTCGCATTGGCTTACGCACTGCTCAACTTCGTCGGCTCGATCGCTGCCGCCCGATACATTCACCGAATCCGGGAGAAGGAGCACCCCAACGAGCCCATCATCACTGGAGGAAAGGCATGATCATCACCACCATCGCCTGTTTCCTCATCTTTGTCGGGTTGCTTTTCTTTCTTGGGGCCATCGTGGGAATTATACGCTTCCCCGACTTTTACACCCGTATGCATGCTGCCGGTAAGGGCGACACCCTTTCCAGCCTCCTGATCCTGGCAGGCCTTGGCCTCCTGATGTTCAGGAACACACACGGTTTTCCTCTTCCGGAGCTTCTCGTTTTCCTGAAGATCCTCGGAATCGGCGCCTTCATCATGATCACCAGTCCGGCGAGCACCCATGCCTTGATGCAGGCCGGTTACGAGGAGGGAGTGGAACCCGTGACGGGAAAAGAGGGGGATGAGCAATGATCTGGCAGTTCGACCTCATCATCCTTGTCTTCCTGATCATCACGGCGGTGATCTCGCTCAACGTCAAGGACCTGCTCGGGGCCTCCATGGTTTTCGGGGTCTACAGCTTTCTCATCTGCCTGTTGTGGGCAGAAATGGCTGCGGTTGATGTCGCGTTCACCGAGGCTGCCGTCGGGGCCGGGGTCAGCGCCGTATTCCTCATCGCGACCGTTTTCAACACCAAGCGGGATTCCTCCGATTGAAGTATCTTTCCCTCATCATCGTCATCGTGACGGGGATCCTGCTGCTTCATGCCTCGCAGGACTTCCCTGACTGGGGAGATGCGCACTCTCCCGCAAATTCCAATCAGATCTCCCAGCACTTCATCACCCAGACCGGCGAGCAAACCGCTGTGCCCAACTTTGTCACTGCGGTGCTGGCTGACTACAGGGGATTCGACACTCTATTCGAAACCATTGTGGTCTTCATTGCCGGCATTGCGATCATGGCCGTCCTCGGCCTGGTGAGGATGGATTCCCTCGTAAATGCTCCGGATTCCCCGCGCGACCCTACTGACCGTGACATCATCGTCATCCAGACCTGCCGGGTCATCACGCCGGTGATCCAGTTGTTCGCACTCTACGTGGTGGCCCACGGCCATCACAGCCCGGGTGGAGGCTTTCAGGGCGGCGTGATTTTCGGTGCGAGCCTGATCCTGATGGCGATCTCGCGCGATCTCTCCGCCGCATTGAAGCGCATTTCAGCAAGACGGGCGTTCATTTTGGCAATGGTGGGAATCCTTATTTACGCGGGAATTGGAATGCTTTGCATCTTCATGGGGGGGAACTTCCTTGATTACTCAGTCCTTCATCCCCTCCTGCCGGCCACCGATTCGGTCATGGCACGGTCCCACGGGATGCTGGGGGTGGAGATCGGTGTCGCGTTCACTGTTTCGACGATCATGTTTGCGATCTATGCCCTGCTCTCCTCGGGAGGCAGACTGAAGGGAGGACTCTAGATGGACCTGCTGATCGATCGCTTCAACTATTTCGCCTACGTGGTCCTGATGATGATCGGCCTGCACGCAATAATCTCGAAGAGAAACCTCATCAAGAAACTGATTGGCATGTCGATCTTCCAGACCGCCATCATCCTTTTCTTTGTAAGCATCGGCGTGAAGGAAGGATCAACGATCCCCATTTCCGAGCACCATGCGGAACCAGCGGCGGAGCATGGCGCCCAAGCCGGCCACCATGGGGAGCATGGCTCCGCCGGTCATACAAACAATCCCGATCATTTTGCCAATCCACTACCCCACGTCCTGATGCTGACCGCCATCGTGGTGGGGGTGGCCACGCTGGGA
>CAZKNW010000729.1:0-2027 GCA_964554035.1 uncultured Verrucomicrobiota bacterium | reverse complement strand
TGATAGGTGGTGCTGGTGACAATCAGGCGATGCAGTTCCTTCCAGGACCAGCCCCGTTCCATGAACTCCACCGCCAGCCAGTCCAACAGGTCCGGGTGACTGGGAAGCGCCCCCTGGCTTCCGAAGTCCTCAAGCGTGCGCACAATCCCCCTGCCAAAGAACGCGTGCCAGTGACGATTCACGGTGACGCGGGCCGCCAGCGGATTTCGTTCACTGACCAACCACCGGGCCAGGTCGAGGCGCGAACCGCCCTCCAGGTCCGAACCTGGCAGGACCCCCATCATGCCGGGACTCACCTCTTCCTTGGGCTGGAGGAATTCACCCCGATGGTGGCGGTGGGTCTCCCTCGGGTGGTCACTCGCCCTTTCCTTGAAGACGAGGGTGTAGGGAATCTGGGGGAGCTGCTTCCTCTTCTCATCCCATTGTTTCCGGATCGGTTCGAGGTCCTTGCTCACCTCGACGTATTGAAGCTTCAGTCGCTGCCTCTCTCCGGGTGTCGGTTTGGCTCCATTGAGCCGGAGACCTGAAAGGATGTGCTCCACATCATCGGGAACGGGATCCGCCTTCTTCCCCTTGAGGTCTCCCACAGCCGAGATGCGGAAACGCCCAAGCCCAGCGGCAAAGTGCCGCTCGAAAAGCAGGGTCATCTTCATCTTGCCGCCCTTCACCCGCTCCACGGTCGGAAAGAGCGCCACATGTCGCTCCCCCGCCCTGCCACTCACACTCCAGCCCGTCTCTGAGTTTCCATCAACGACGGCGGCAGCCGAGGCCTTGCCCGACCCGATGCCGATCTTGGCGTAGGTGTGGGTGGCATTGGTGAAGGCAACCGGTTTCCCATCCACCCATGCAGTCAGTTCACTCAGGAAGAAGTCACCCTTGGGACCTTCGTAATAGGCCAGACCCGGACCGCCCGCTGGAAGGCGGTCGTCCGGGAGCGCCTCCAGTCGAAGGGCTTCCACTCCACGTTCGGGCATTTCAAACTCAAGGGTGTAGATGTCACGCTTGGTCTGGTCCCCGCTTGCAAAGATGGATCCGTCCTCCATGACCTCCAGCTTGGGCTTGGTCGAGGAAAGCTTCGTCACTTCCAGCACTTCCCAACGGTTCGCCTGCTTCGACTCACCGGCAATCCAATCATCGAGCAGCTGTCCGTTGTTCTCCAGCTGGTCGAAGGCGATCAGCAGCGCCTTCTCACGATCCTGACGCCATTGCCGATGAATCCCCTGCTCCCTTGCCCCCACTTCCATTTCCACCTCGTCGGCGTTGTTGAGGAAGGCCATGAGGGAGTAGTAGTCGTCATGCGTGATCGGATCGTATTTGTGCGTGTGGCACTGTGCACAGGCAACGGTGAGCCCCATCCAGACCGTGCCGGTGGTACCCACGCGGTCCGTCATCGCATGAAACCGGAACTCAAGCGGGTCAATGCCTCCCTCCTCGTTCTGCATGGTGTTCCGGTGAAATCCGGTGGCCACCTTCTGGGCCGGCGTGGCGTTCCTGATCATGTCCCCCGCCAACTGCTCGATGGTGAACTGCCTGAACGACATCCCCGAGTTGATGGCGTCCACCACCCAGTCGCGATAGGGCCAGATGGAACGCTCACGGTCCTTCTCGTAGCCGTTGGTGTCGGAATACCGGGCCAGGTCCAGCCAACGCCTTGCCCATCTTTCCCCGTAGGCAGGTGAAGTCAGGAGTTCATCCACCAGACGCCGATAGGCCTCAGGCGAGGGATCCTTCGCAAAGGCATCCGCCACCTCGGGAGAGGGAGGCAGCCCGATCAGGTCCAGGTAGAGCCGGCGAACAAGGGTGTGAGGCGATGCCTGGGCTGAAAACGACAATCCTTCGTCCTCCAGACGAGACAGTACAAAGCGATCAATCGGATTGCCAATGCGGTCCATCGAGGAAACCGAGGGAAGCCTGGGGCGCGAAGGTGGAATGAAGGACCAGTGACGCTGGTAGTTCGCCCCCTGCTCGATCCATTGCCTCAGGATTTCCACCTCCGCCTCGGAAACCGTCTTCTTCGATTCAGGAGG
>CAZKNW010000728.1:0-2028 GCA_964554035.1 uncultured Verrucomicrobiota bacterium | reverse complement strand
CGGCAGCGACGGAGAGACCGCCGGGGCGAACATGGTGGTCCCCATCGACATCCTGAAGCCGATCCTGGAAGACCTGCGGACCTACGGCCGGCAGAACAAGCCTGCTCGGCCGTGGCTGGGCTGGCTGGTGCATGGGTGAGTACAAGCGCTATCCCCGCCCGGTCTTCGCAGGTATCGGAGCGGCCACCCCGATTATTGGTCCCATTGTCATGGTCTTTCTTCCGGTACGCAGGATGCGCATCCATGTTCCCTCCAACGAGGAGGAGGAAGAAGACGAGGATGAGGAGGACGACGAGGACGAGGATGAGGAGGAGGAAGTCGAGCAGGAGCCTATTTACGAGGAGCCAGCTGCCCCCGTTTATCCTGAGACCGAGATCTTCAAGCGTGGAGAGTTCAACCTGAACCGCCGGTTTGTGGAACATCGTTTCGCCAAGTTCACCAAGCCTCTCGCAGGGGCGGATGCCGACATGGTGATGGTGGTCAAGAGCGCCCGGGGTGAGTTCATCACCAACCACATCCTCAAGATGGCTGAGCAGGGCGTCAGCATCCAGATCGACAAGGGCAATGGGGCCACGGTGGATGAGACGATTCCCTACACGGACCTTCTCGAGATCCGCGTGAAGCATCGTGATGCCCCTGAATAGGATGGCGCTGACATTTCGTTTCTTTCAAAGGGTGGAGGATTCCTCCACCCTTTTTCTTTTTGGTTCATGAGTGACGCAACAAGAGTGGTTTATATGGGGACTTCGGAATTCGCGGTCCCGGCCCTGAAGAAGTTGGTGGGAACCCCTTGCGAGGTGGTTGCCGTCGTGACCCAGCCGGATAGGCCGGTGGGCAGGAAGCGGATTCTCACGGCTCCCCCGGTGAAGGAGGAGGCGGTCCGCCATGGGCTTCACGTCCTTCAGCCGGAAAAGGCGAAGGATCCATTGTTCATCGAGGAGATCAGGGGCCTTGAACCCGACATCGCCATCGTGGCTTCCTACGGTCAGATCCTGAAGAAAGCGCTTCTGGAAGCCCCGAGACTCGGCTGTCTCAACATTCATGGCTCCCTTCTGCCCAAGTACCGGGGAGCCAGCCCCATCCAGACCGCAATCCTGGAAGGCGAATCGGAGACCGGCGTGACCATCATGCAGATGGACGCGGGTCTGGATACGGGCGACATGCTTTCGAAGGTCATCACCCCGATCCATGATGAGGATACGGCACAGACCCTACATGACCGTCTGGCGGAAATGGGTGGAGATCTGCTGATGGAGACCCTCCCCCTCGTTCTGGAAGGTAGGCTGCAGCCTGAGAAACAGGATGATTGCAGGCAAGCTACGCGGGCAAGATCGACCGTGAGGATGGGTGGATTGACTGGACGGCAACGGCCGTACAGGTCTGGAACAAGTCACGGGCCTTTGATCCCTGGCCGGGCGCCTTTTCCGAATTACAGGACGGCGGAACCCTGCGGATCTGGAGGTGCCATCCGGATTCCAGGGACCATGATGCCACTCCGGGAGCGATTCTTTCCACTGAGGGTGGATGCATTGAGGTGGCCTGTGGGGAGGGTGTCTTGGTCATTGAAGAATTGCAGAAACAGGGAAGTCGGCGAATGCTGGCCTCCGAATTTCTATCGGGTGCGCGACTGGGAGACTCCCCGGCTTTCAAGCCCCTTGCTGAAGGAAAATGATCATGCGATTGAAGCGATTTTTCGTGCTCTGCCTTTCGTTGCCGTCACTGGCCTGCCTGGCTGCGGACCAGGTGCCATCGGTCGTCCAGGCGGCGACCATCCAGGTTGGGGACCAGGTGGTTTTGAAGGGCCTGGCCGTCCAGGCGGGGGAAGAGGGGGATGCCACCTTTTGTTATGATACCGAGACAATGCGTCTGGCCGGTGTCTGGCGGGGAGGTTTCATCAATCCGATACGGCTGATGTCGCGGGGCGATTTTCCGGTGGCCCAGGGGGAGATCGAGCTTTCCTCGGATGCGAGGCCGGGTGCCGTGATCGGCGACGAGTTGGGTGATCCGCGCGAGCAACCTTTCGGTCCG
>CAZKNW010000727.1:0-2039 GCA_964554035.1 uncultured Verrucomicrobiota bacterium | reverse complement strand
CATTTCTTCTTCGGTGCAAAATAGAAGGCCTGTGGCGCACAGAAGTAACCCGGATGACAGGTCAGTTCGACGGGCCGCACCTTTCCGGCATCCTTCCAGTCTTCAAAGGAGAAATGAAAGATCGAGTGACTCCTTTTGGTTCCCCGTGTCGTGCAGAACAGGTGCCACCTGCCCTCATGACGGACAATCGATGGATCCTTGATCGAGATCCACTGGTTGTCCGGAGAAGAAGGTGGCCCCACAAGTGGCTCGGAAGCATTCCATGAAAAATCGCCCGTCAGTAGGGAATCTGCCGCGACAGCATGCGCAGCTCCCATCGCAAGTATGGAAACGCTTGTCCCTTGCAGAAAAGTCCGACGACTGATGATTGGCAGGTTGTCATTCATGGTTCTGCATCGAGGACAGTATCAGAGAATCGAATAGATCAGGATCTGGATCCCGAGGGCCAGGGCCGCCCAGATCTTCAGGTTCTCGAAAGGTTTGGAGGAACCCTCGGGAGCGGTCTCGGAATTGGGCAGGCGCAGGACCCAGACCAACAGCCCAACCAGAAGCATCAGGAACAGTAGGCGGACCACTCCCAGCGGCACCAGTAGAAGCAGGTTCCTCAGGAATTCACCGATGTGATGAAGTGGCGTCATGATGTTGGGTCATCCTTTTCTTCCCGGCCGCGCCAGACAAGATTTCGGATCTTCTCCTCCGGTTCCGGCGGCGTGGCGAGGCTGATCACAACGATGAGTGTGATCGAAACCAGGAAGGCCCACACGGAAAAATAGAGAAAGGGCTCCGGCACCTGGAACAAGGGCTCCCAGCCAAGAGCCGCTGTGACTGATTCATTGCTGAGCGCAAACAACCCAACAGCTACAGCCACCCCACCCAGAAAACCGATGAAGGCTCCTTTTCCATTCGCGCGCCGCCAAAGCAGTCCCGTTAGCAGGAGCGCCAGCGCCGGTCCCTGGAAAAAGGCCATCAGCGTCTGGAAGATCGCATAGATCCCCTTCCCCTCCATGTTGGCAACCTGAAAGGCGAAGAGGATCGCCCAGACCAGCAGGATGGCGGTGACGGTCCTTCCAACAAAGAGCATGTGTGCATCACTCGCTTCCGGGTTCCTGAAGCGCTTATAGAAATCGTTGGCCACGATGGTCGCCGCAGCGTTGAGGTAACTGTCGACGCTCGACATGAGCGCGGCGATGAAGGCCGCCAGGAAAAGCCCCTTGAGCCCAATGGGAAACAACTCCGAGACCAGCATAGGAAAGGCCTGGTCGCCATCCTTGAGCTCCGGAAACTTGGCAAGGGCGATGAGCCCCGGAACCGCCACGATGACAGGAATCAGGTTCTTCAGGAGTGCGCCCCATATGTAGGATGCCTTGGCCGCGAATTCGCTCTCGGCACCCAGCGAACGTTGGACAATCGCCTGATTTCCAATCCAGTAGGCGGGACTCAGAACCAGCGCCAGACCGAACAGGATCCCGGTCCAAGGGAAGGGAGACTGCGTATCGACAGGTAGGATCAGGCTTGTCCTTTCCCCCGCTGTCACGCCCTGTGCCGCCTCTACTTCGCGAATCTTCTCCAGCATTCCCCCGATACCCCCCAGGTCCGAGAGTCCGATAACCAAGGCCAGCAGGCATCCGCCAATCATGACAGCACACTGGATGACATCGGTGTAGACCACTGCTGCCAGACCTCCAGCAAGGGTGTAGACACCCACCATGCCGGCTGTACCCAGGATACAGGCCGCCTCATTCCAACCAAAAAGGACATGCATCATCTTGGCGGAGGCGTAGAGCATGATGCCGAGATTGCAGGCCATGAAGATCAACCAGCAGGTGGCCAGGGCCGCGCGGGCTCCCACATTGAAACGACGCTCCATGTATTCCGGGATCGTGTAGATTCCCAGCCTCCAAAAGATGGGTATGAAGATGAAGGCACCCACAATCATGGCCGGCACACAGCCGATCCATTCAAAGTTCCCCACGGAAAGTCCGAAGGAATAGGCCGCCCCTCCCACACCGATGATGTCCGTGCCTCCGATGTCCGTGGCG
>CAZKNW010000726.1:0-2043 GCA_964554035.1 uncultured Verrucomicrobiota bacterium | reverse complement strand
CATCGGCAGTGTGGCTATCTTGATCTTTGCCTATATCGTCCGGTTTCAGGCGGTGGGGTATGGTACGATCCGCTCGGGCATCCGGCGACTGCCGCCCAATATCATGCCGGCAAGTCAGGTGATGGGCCATGGTTTTTTGAGCAGCGTCCGTCAGGTGGCACTGCCCCTGCTGAGACCATCCTTTCTGGCCGGACTTCTGATCGCTTTTGTCGATATCATGAAGGAGTTGCCGATGACGCTACTCCTGCGTCCGTTCAATTTTGAAACATTGGCAACCAAGACCTATCAATACGCCAACGAAGAGATGCTTGAGCTTGCCGCCTTGCCTGCGCTGATCATTGTTCTGGCGGGATTGATCCCGGTGAGTATCATCAACCGATCTCTCGATAACTGGCCGCGGTCAAGAAAGATCATTGCCCGTGGTTGAAGGGGTGCCCTGCCGATTGTGCGGCGCCAGAGCTGAACATTTTACCGTGGTAGAAGATCGCCGGTATTTCAAATGCTCTGTCTGCGCGCTGGTTTTTCTTTCAGCCGATCAACTGCCTGGACCCGAAGCCGAAAAAGATCATTACGACACCCATGAAAATAATATCCATGATCGGGGGTATCGTGAATTTCTCTCAAGGCTTGCGGACCCACTCATTGCAAGGCTTGAGGCTGGTGCAACCGGCCTTGATTTTGGCTGCGGCCCAGGGCCTGCGCTGGCGGCGATCCTGCAAGAGGCGGGGTTTCCCACAGCAGTTTATGATCCGTTCTATGCGGATGATCAAACTGTCCTGCGCCGACAGTACGATTTCATCACCATGACGGAGGTTGCCGAGCATCTGCATCATCCCGGCGAGATATTTGCGCGACTTGATGCGATGCTGAAACCTGGCGGCTGGCTTGCGGTCATGACACAAGTTCTTGGGCAGGATACGGCATTTGCCAGTTGGTATTACCGGCGTGATCCGACCCATGTCGCTTTCTTTGCCAGAGAGACGTTTGATATAGTGAGCGAGCGTTTTGGATATGAAATTGACTGGCCTCATATTTCCGTTGCAATGATGCGGAAAACCGGAAAACGCTATACAAGACCTACCCCAATGTCGATTTAACCGCTATATTCTGCTCATGATAACGGGGAAGAAAAATTATAATATCTTGACGATTGCGGCTCTGGTGCTGGTCTTGGGACTGCCCTTCACCACCTCGGCTCTGGGGCGGGATTTCCTCCTCCTTCAATCGGCGACCACAACCCAGAATTCCGGGCTTTACGATGTGATCCTCCCCAAGTTCACTGCGGATACGGGCATAGCTGTCCGCGTGGTGGCGGTTGGCACGGGCCAAGCGCTTCGTAATGCCCGCAACTGCGATGCGGATGTGCTGCTGGTGCATGACCACGTCGCCGAAGAAATGTTTATCAAGGATGGATATGGTGCCTGGCGACGCAAGGTGATGTATAATGACTTTGTGCTGATCGGCCCGGAAGATGATCCGGCCGGGGTTGCCGATGCCGCGACGGTGGCTGAGGCGTTTGACCGCATCATGCACCATAAGGCCGGTTTTGTATCCCGGGGTGATGACAGCGGCACCCATAAGGCGGAGCGCCGGATCTGGTCAGATCTGGGCAAGGATCCAGAAGTCTATTCGGGAGACTGGTATCTTGAAATTGGCAACGGCATGGGTACAGCGATCAATTTCGCCCTTGAAACCCGGAGCTATATTCTTTCCGACCGGGCAACCTGGACCGCGCTAAAAAACAAATCAGGTGGCCGCATTCTTTTTTCAGGTGATCCTGTTCTGTTCAATCAATACAGCGTCATTCCGATTAACGAGGCCCACTGCCCCGGGATAGAGAAGAACAAAGCCGAGGTATTCGCAAAATGGATCTTGTCCTCGCAAGGCCAGATGGCTATCGCATCCTATCAGCGTGATGGCGTGCCGCTGTTCATTCCGAACGCGGCCCCATGAACACAACCCACTGGCCGGGCCTATTGAAAATCAACGTCTCAATTCTCACATAAAAGGAAGGGAGATATCCCTGGCCGCGCCTTTATGGGC
>CAZKNW010000725.1:0-2050 GCA_964554035.1 uncultured Verrucomicrobiota bacterium | reverse complement strand
GCGGGGATTTCACGGATGTGAGCGGGCTCTACACCTTTCTCATCGGGCTCGCTATCTCGGTCGTCTTCTACCTGGCGCTTGCCCCAATCAAGGACGTCTATTTTGGAGCCCTGTTCTGGAAGCGCGGCATCATTCCCTTCATCGAGGTCATCCTCTTCTTCTGGTCGGTGACGATCCTCGTTTGGAAACTGCAGAAACTGCGCAAGCAGCAAAGAGGCATGCTCTACGATCTCCTGCCGGAAGAGGTTTCCCCGGAGATCACCGGTGAGAACGTCCATAAGTTCATCGAGGAGGTGAGGCAGGTGCCCATCAAGCCGACGGAGAGCTTCCTGGTGAACCGGGTGGCCCGTGGTCTCGAGTATTTCCAGGTGCGCAACAACAACGGTGAGGTCTCCAGCCTCATGTCCACCCAGTCGGACATCGACGCCAACACGGTGGATGCCAGTTACCGCCTCGTGAACGTCTTCATCTGGGCCATTCCGATCCTCGGCTTTATCGGAACGGTGTACGGACTCGGAGCGGCGGTGGGCGGTTTCGCATCGGGACTGGACCAGGCGACCGACATCTCCGTGGTGAAGGACTCCCTGAACCAGATCACCGGTGGATTGGCGACTGCCTTCGATACCACCTTCATCGCACTCATCATGGCCCTGCTACTGAGCATTCCCAAGAGCTCGATCCAGAAGAAGGAGGACGAGTTGCTCAACGACATCGATGAATACTGCAATGAGAACCTCATCCTGCGGCTGAACGACTTCGGAGGAAAACAGGCCGAGGATGGTGCGGTCACGGCGGAGAATTTTCGCGATCAGTTGAGGCAGGGCATTGATGCGGCGATGAGTCGTCACCATGCGGAGTTGAGGGCGAACTTCGAGAAGCTGGAACAGATCGGAAGCGTGCTGAAGAACCATGCCGTGGACGGCTGGAAGCAGGCGCAGGACGAGTGGCAGGAAAGGCGGAATGAGGACATGAAGCATGTCAGCAAGGCCGTTTCCGACATCGTGGACAAGCAGTTGCAGTCGCTCAAGAACACCGAGGAGTCCTTCGAGCAGGTCAGTGCCACCTCGGATCGTGCGGTGGAGGAGATTGAGCAGCTCAGCGGCTGCATCGAGAAGATTAACATCCACCTGTCCTCCATGGAGAAGGCGATTGGCGGACTGAATTCCGTGCTGGAGAAGCTGGGTGAGAAGCAGGTGGTGGTGGAAGGCCAGGCGCCCAGGAAGAAGAAATGGGGCATCTTCGGCTGATCAAACAGTGACCTCCAGACAGTATCTGAATCATGGCACGCAAGGCTAAAGAGGAAGAAGAAGCGGTTTCCCTGTTTCCGTTTCTCAGCATCCTGGCCTGTCTCATCGGGACGCTGACGATGATGATCACCGCGATGGCGATGAGCCAGATGTCCAAGGATGAACCCCAGAGTGATGAAGAGATCGCCGCAGCGGAGGCCAGGCTGGCTGAATTCAAGAAGCTCCAGACCGGGTTGGCGGATGCGAAGATCAAGGAGCAGGAATTGCGGGACCTGATCCATGATGCCGAGGAGTTGCGTAAGGACGAGCAGAAGCTGAAGGAGCTCCGTCAGAAGGCGTTGATGGCCCAGGTTGCCACCAATGAGCAGGAAGGGGTCTCGGTGATCCTGGCCCAGATCCAGGACCTGACCTCGGAGATCAAGGAGATCGAGCCCAAGCTCAAGGTCTCCAAGGCGGAACTCGAGAAGCTGAGCAAGGAAATGGATGCCCGCAAGAATCCGCAGGCGCGGATCTCGATCATTGGCGGCGGTTCAGGGACCGGGCTCAATCCGGAGTTTGTCGAGTGTGCCACCAACCAGATCGTGATTCATCTCGATGCGGGCCCCGTGGAGGTCTCCAGCTCGGACATCCGGAAGAGCAGTGACTTCGATGCCTTCCTGATCCTGAAGCGTCCGGACGCCGGGACTCAGCTCAACTGCGACGACTACGTCGGCAGCGATCCCGAGCTGCGCATGATCTGTGCACAGCGCGAGAAGGTCGAGGTCATCGTCCTGCCTATAGGCCTTGTAGTTTTCTATCTGATG
>CAZKNW010000724.1:0-2054 GCA_964554035.1 uncultured Verrucomicrobiota bacterium | reverse complement strand
GGCGAGTACCCCGAAGAACTCGGCCTTCCCTATCAGGCAGCGCCTGTTCCCACCCATCCGGCCTACCATCGTCAACTGGCGACACAGTTCACGGAGTATGATCCCGAGCGGGCTGCAAGAATCTTTGACCAGTTGGGACTCCCCATGGTCAATGGGCTTCGCCAATGGAGAAACGGAGACCCCTTCCATTTCACCATGATCATTCCCGACGATTCAGCCCATCAGTCAAAGGAAGCCATCAAACGCGTTGTCGACATGCTGCGCTCGCAGGGATTGGACATCCGACTGAGCGCCTTGAGCATCGAGACCCGGCTCAAGGTCTGCCTTGCCAACGAGCATGACGCCACGATCTGGTCCGGTGGTGGAGGTCAGGACCCCATGCTCAACCCGAAATACTATGCACCCATCGATGTCATCGCACCGTGGGGCATGGCCTGGTATCATCATCTGAACTCGCCCAGACATCCGGAAGCCGAGCCACCACCCCCGGCGGTCCAGGCGATCATGGATCGATATCTGAAGATGTCATCCAGCAAGGACCCAAAGGAGCAGGAGCGGGTATTCGGTGAGTTGTTGCAGCTCGCCGCGGACTTCTTTCCCAACGTGGGTACATGCCTCAAGAAGGACGGCTACTTCATCTACAGCAAGCAGCTGCGAAACATACCCCGCCTGGCGCCGAGTGGATGGACTTATCCAACTCCGGCCCCCATCAACCCCTGTCAGTTCTTCTTCGCCGAGCCATGAGTCACGGAACCCAACTCAGATGGCATCAGAGGCTTCTTCCGAGGTTCGCTCTCGCCATCATCCTGACCGAGATCATCGTCCTCTCGACTACAGGCTATTTCTACATCCTCAACTTCAGCAGGCAGATCGACCAGACCCGCGATCAACGAATGAACCTTCCCGTGGAGATGATGGCGAATGGCCAGCTCAGCTATGATGCCGTGGAGAATGAAGATCTACTGATGCAACTGGTCGATGATGAGGTGGAGGAAGCCGTGGTGTTCGGGACGGACGGCACCGTCTTTCACAGCCTTCGCGAGGGACATGAAGGAAAACCCGTATGGGACTTCACGGATTTGACTCCAGACACCATGGCCGACCTGCCAGATGGAGCCCTCATCAATATGTCAGAGGGGCCAGAGCATTTCACCATCATCCACCGTCCACTCAAGGTCGCCGGAGGGCGTGCCACCTTTGCCCATCTCTATCTCAAGGTGCTCACCACTGAAACAGAGAAGGAGAAGGCGCGAATCACGAGGCTTTTCATCGTCGGGTCGGTGCTGGTGGTCGGAGCCACCACGCTCCTGATCGTCTACCTTTTTGAAAAACAGGTGAATCGAGCGGTCGAGCTGCTGCTTCATTTCGAATCCGAGATTCGCGCCGGTGACACCCTGGCCCGGATTGATGAAAACAGCATCGGTCACGAGTTCAAGCTGCTGGCGGGCAGGTTCAACTTGATGCTGGAATCCCTCAACGCGAGGGAGAAGGAGATCTTCGAGCTTTCCCAGCTCAGGAGCGCCATTGTCGACAACGCCGCCTACAGCATCATCTCAGGAAACCCCGAAGGCATCATCACCTCCTTCAACAAGGCGGCCGAAAGGATGCTTGGCTACTCTGCCGAGGAAATGATCGGGAAACAGACGCCTGCCATCATCCACCTGGAATCCGAGGTCGAGGAACGTGCCAGGGATTTTTCCGAAGAACTGGGTATCGAGGTAAGACCGGGATTTGAGACCTTGATCATCAAATCACGGTTCGGACTCAAGAACGAGCATGAGTGGACCTATGTGCGAAAGGACGGTTCAACCTTTCCGGTCACCCTCAACGTGACGGCCCTCTGGGACGAGTCCGGAAAGATCACGGGGTATCTGGGAATCGCCGGCGACATCACCGAGAAGACGTAGGCGCTCGACAGGATCAGCCAGTTGAACGCCGAACTGGAGCAAAGGGTGGCGGAGCGCACGGCAGAGCTTGAGGAAACCAACGAGGAGCTTCAGGCATTCTGCTATTCCGTTTCACACGATCTGCGTCAGCCTCTCCGCGCCATTGAC
>CAZKNW010000723.1:0-2062 GCA_964554035.1 uncultured Verrucomicrobiota bacterium | reverse complement strand
TGCCCTGCAGTTTCTTCGGTTGGGTGCCATGGATGCCGGCAAGCTCGGCGAGGGTGGGATAGAGGTCGAGCAGTTCGATCAGGCTCCGGCTGTGCTTCCCATGGCTTTTGCCATGATGGGGGGAAGCAATGATCAGGGGCACCCGGGCATCGAGTTCGAAGTTGCTCGTCTTGCCCCAGAGGGTCTGCTCACCGATATGGAAACCATGGTCCGAGGTGAAGACGATGATCGTGTCATCGGCGTGCCCTCCCTCTTCCAATCCCGCGAGGATCTCGCCAATCTGTGCGTCCATGAAGCTGATGGAGGCATAGTAGCCGTGGCGGTAGTGGCGGATCTCCTCCTCGGTGAAGGGGCGATCCTTGGGGGATTCCCCATAGCCGCGTATCTCCCGGGATTCGTGCATGGCAATCTCCGGCGCACCCTTGGGGGCCTGGGAAGGATTGGGCAGCGAGATCTTCGCAGGGTCATAGAGGTCCCAGTATTTCCTTGGCGCGACAAAGGGCAGGTGGGGTCTCCAGAACCCGACGGCCAGAAAGAAGGGTTGTTCGCTTTGGTGATCCCTCAACATGGCGGCGGCCAGGTTGGCGATCTGTCCATCACGATAGGCGGTGTCTGGAACCTCGAGTGCCTCGGTGACCGGAGCCTTGTAGGGGCGCTTGTATCCATTGGGGTGACCGGCATTGGCGAAGACCGTGTCGTCGGCATGCGTGCCCTTGAAGAGCACCTCATCGATCGACCAGGAACGACGGTCCTGGGTCTCGCCCATGTTGTGGAAGAGCTTTCCGATGTTCTGGCAGAAGTAGCCGTTCTGTTTGAAGTGCTGGGGCAGGGTGATGAGGGTCTTGCCGTTTGGGGCGGTGTCGCGAAATCCCTTTCTCAGGTCGTCCACGCCGACGGTGTTGGGGCGCAGTCCGGTCAGGAAGGAGGAACGCGAAGGATTGCAAACGGCCTGCTGACAGTAGGCAAGATCGAAGGTCAGTCCACGCTTGGCGATCCGGTCGAGATGGGGCGTGACGGCATTGCTGTCACCGTAAGGACCAATGGCGCAGTTCAGGTCGTCGGCAATGATGAAGAGGATGTTGGGCTTCCTGGCCGCCTGTGCCGAAAGGGACAGGAGAAGGATCATCCCCAATGCGAACATCCGCCAAGCGTTTGTAGTTCCGCCTTTAAGCGGCTTGGGAAGGTGGTGAGCAGTAGAGCTACTAAGACCGCATGAAGGCGGAACTCCAACCCCTTTGTGTCTTTGTGTCTTTGTGTGATTCGGCATCTTCTTAGTCATGCCAGTTGTTGAGGCTGAGTTTCTCACCTGCCTTGATCTTCGATGGATCCACCACCACGTGCTTGATGCGTTGGCGCTTCCATGTGTAGGTCAGGTGCACGAGGCCATCGCTGGTCTGGATGATGGCCGGATAACTGAACTCCGCCTTCTCCTCCTGTTCCAGCACGGCGACTTTCCTCCATTCCTTGCCGTCGTCCGAGATGGCGAGGTTGAGCAGTCCTCGTCGTCCCCAGCCGGTCTTGCCGGATCCCAGGTGGTTGTAGATGAGCAGGTGGCGTCCGTCCTTCAGCGTGACGACCTCGATGCCCGAGTTGTTGTTGGGCAGGTTGGTGGCTTCCATCGTGGACCAGGTGTCTCCTTCATCCTTGGAATAGCTGGTGGAGATCACCCCTTCCTTGGTCCGGCACAGGACCTGGAGTGTCCCGTCGGGATGTGTCATGAAGGTGGGCTGGATGGCATTGAATTCCTCAGGCTTGTGGATGGGGCCAATGCGCTTCCATGTGCCGACGGGTTGACCATGCTCCAGGGCGACCTTCTCGAAGTGGACGGTCCATCCGTTGGTCTCGGTCGAGGTGCCGCAGAGGAGCGTTTTTCCATCGGAAAGGAGGATGGGCTTGCAGCGGACAGGTCCGTCAATCCCTTCAGGGAGGCGTCGGCGGTCACTCCATGTCCGTCCGCGGTCGTGACTGATCATCATCTCGCCCCACCATGAACTGGGTGTCGGGCCCGTCTTGAAGAAGAGCAGGGTGGGGGCACTGCCTTCCGGTTGGTAAAGCACCGGGT
>CAZKNW010000722.1:0-2068 GCA_964554035.1 uncultured Verrucomicrobiota bacterium | reverse complement strand
CCGAAGGGTTTCCTACTCTATGGCCCTCCGGGTTGCGGCAAGACCCTCCTAGGCAAGGCCACCGCCAGCAACTTGAGAAAGCAGATCCTCGAACACACCGGTGTGGATCACCCGGAATACTTCCACCATGTGAAGGGCCCGGAACTGCTCAACATGTGGGTGGGCGAATCGGAGAGGCAGGTCCGAGACCTCTTTTCCCAATGCCGGGAGCGGGCCGAGGAAGGACAACTGGCTTTCCTCTTCATCGACGAGGCCGAGTCACTGCTGGGCACCCGTCATGGTGGACGGATCCATTCCATGTCCTCAACCCTTGTGCCCATGTTCTGCACAGAGATGGATGGCATCGAAGCCCTCCAGAACGTCGTGGTCATCCTGGCTTCCAACCGCGCCGACCTCATCGACCCCGCGATCCTCCGCCCGGGACGCATCGATCGGAAGATCAAGGTGCGTCGTCCCGACAAGGAAGGCGCCCGACGCATCTACGAGATCTACCTGAAGGAAACCCTGCCCCTCGACGGCACACCGGCCGAGCTCGCCGAGGCCGTGACCGAGAAGCATTTTGCACACGATGACCACAACCGGTTCCTCCAGGTCACCTACCGCAGCGGACGCACCGACACGCTATATCGAGGCGACCTAGCCAGTGGAGCGATCATCGAGGCCATTGTGGAACGTGCCAAGGAACTGGCCATCCAGCGCGCTGTCCTGACATCGAAGGACACCTTCATCACCAGGAGCGATCTCCTGAACGCCATGGAGACCGAGCATCGGGAGAACGAACTCTTTCCCACCTCCGACACCACGGAGGACTGGCTCAAGCTTACGGACTTTGATCCACAGAACGTCGTGAAACTCGGTTTGGCCAACAGCCACCGGGAAGACACAAAGGGATCCTCCAACATCATCTGAATGTCCCAGCCGGAAATCATCTTTGGCATCGAGACGGAACTCGGGATCACCCGAGATGGGGCTGAAGATCTCGATGTGGTCGCCGAGTCCATTGACCTTGTCCGCGAGGCGGAAAACGGCGTCCGTATGCGCTGGGACTACAGCACCGAGGATCCCCATGTGGATGCCCGGGGCTTCCGGGTGAACGAGCTTCGGCAGGATTACGATGAAGCGGACTACAGGGAGCAGGACAGCAACCGTCCCCTCTCCTTTGCCGAGATCAAGAGCGATCTTGCCCTGACCAATGGTGGGCGTTTCTACAATGACCACGCCCATCCCGAGTATTGCACTCCTGAATGCAGGACACCGGAGGAACTGGTTCACCATGACCGGGCCGGTGAACTCATTGCGATGCAATGCGCGGAACAACTCAGCCGGAAGCGCGGCGCAACCGTCCGGCTCTACAAGAACAACACCGACTTTCTCGGCCACAGCTATGGCTGTCACGAAAACTACCTGCTGCCCCGTTCCCTCGCATGGAACCGACTCGCAGGTGCCATGACACCCTTCCTCGTAACGCGCCAGATCTTCACGGGAGCCGGGAAATTCGCCCATGAGGCGGAAGACCAGTTTCTCAACCCGGGCTTTCAGATCAGCCAGCGCTCCGACTTCTTCACCGTCCTGCAGAGTGTGGACACCATGCAGCGTCGCCCCATCATCAACACGCGGGATGAACCGCATGCCGATGCAGAGACCTATCGCCGCTTCCACGTGATCATCGGCGACGCCAACATGTCGCCCTTCGCCACCTGGGTGAAGGTGGGTTCCACTGCTCTTGCGCTTGAGGCAATCTGTCGCAAACCGCGGGCCGAACTCCCCGAGCTCAAGGACCCCATCCACGCCCTCACGGCGATTTCCAACGACCTCAAACTCAACATGCCACTGGGGCTTTCAGGAACTTGGGGAAAAGCCACTGCCATCGAAATCCAGAGACAGTTCATTGATCTGGCCAATGATGAATGCGATCTGAGTCTCCCATGGAAAGAAGAGGTCCTTCAGGCATGGGCCACCATCCTGGACGATCTGCAGTCGGATCCGGAGAACTGCTCCGACCGACTCGACTGGGTCGCCAAGAAGCAATTGATCGAAGCCTTTTGCGAAGAGGAAAAGGTCGCCATGG
>CAZKNW010000721.1:0-2075 GCA_964554035.1 uncultured Verrucomicrobiota bacterium | reverse complement strand
CGAAATGCCATGACCACAAGTTCGATCCGATTCCCACCCGGGACTACTACTCACTTCAGGCGGTATTCGCCGCCACGGATCACCACATCAAGCGTGGCGAGTTCCGCATTCATGGCCGAAAACCGGATCTCACAAGAGTCTTGCTCGGAGGATCCCTGGACAATCCGGGCGGCCTTGTAGGACCGGGAATGCTTTCCGCGCTGGGTGGGGACACTGAAATTTCGATGCTTCCGGAGGGGCGAAGGGCTTCTTTGGCCCGTTGGCTTACGTCGGAGGATCACCCCATGACCGCCAGGGTGATGGCGAACCGGATCTGGCAGATGCATTTCGGGAGGGGACTGGTGAAGACTCCAAGCCACTTTGGAAGCAATGGTGAAGCTCCCAGCCATCCGGAATTGCTGGATTATCTCGCCAAGGAATTCATCCGAAGCGGCTGGTCGATCAAGCATGTGCACCGGCTGATCCTGAATTCGGAGGCCTTCCAGCGATCTACCAGCCATCCGGATCCGGCCTGTCTTGAGGAAAAAGACCCTGAAAACTGCAGGCTGGCCGTTTTCAGTCCAAGGCGAAAGACCGCTGAGGAATTGAGGGATTCCATGCTTTTCGTTACGGGAGAGCTCAATCCTGAGGTGGGAGGCCCATCCAACTGGCCGGAAATCCATCAGGAAGTGGCTTTTGAGCCCCGACTGAGGATGGGATATCTCGCACAGCCCTATGAACCTGATCCCAAACCTGAACATAGGCATCGGCGGAGTCTCTACGCAGTCAAGCTGCGCGGCCTGATGGATCCCTTCATGCAGGTTTTTAACCGTCCGGACGGCGACCTTTCATGTGAACGTCGGGATGAGACCATGGTAACACCTCAGGTCTTCACCCAGCTTCATGGGCAGTTTTTCAATGATCGGGCCGTGGCACTGGCGCGGCGGGTCTCCGGTCTTTCCCGGGATGCTGGGTCCCAGGTCGACCATGCCTTTGAGGCCGTGTATGGCAGGAAACCGTCGGCAAGTGAGCAGAAGGAGGCGCTTTCCTTTTTGGAAGAATCAAGAGTGTTCTTGGGTGGGGAAGTTGTTGATAAGGAGGAGGTTCCGTCGGAAATTACGCTCAGTAGCGTGAAGGAACAGACGGGGGAACTGATCGAAACCCGCTTCAAGCTGAAGAAGCTGGCGAAGTTCCAACCGGATTTGAAACCTTGGGACCTGAGTCTCGAGGAGCGGGCCCTGGCCCAGCTTTGCCTGATGCTCTTCAACAGCAGTGAGTTCCTCTATCTGTATTAGCATGTCTCCTTTTTACTCAGCTTTTCAGCGAAGGACCTTCCTATACGGACTTGGAGCCGGGTTGGGTACAGTCGCCTTGAATGCGCTGCTGGCGGAAGGGCAGGGCAAGAAGGTTCCACAAGGCCCTCATCATTCCGCCAAGGCGAAGTCCTGCATTTTCATTTATCTGGCGGGAGGTCCCAGCCACATGGACACCTTTGATCCGAAGCCCAAGCTGGAGGAATTGGATGGCCAGGAATTCAAGAGGAGCATTGAGAAGACCTCTTCCATGTTCAGTGGTCAGAGACGCTACGTGGGATCTCCTTTTCCATTCCGTCAGGTGGGGCAGGCCGGGATGTGGATGAGCGAACCTTTTCAGGCTCTGGCGGAGGTGTCCGACGAACTTTGTCTCTATCGGGGCTGTCAGACCGAGTCCATCAACCATCCCACGGCCAACCTTCAGATGAACACGGGGAGTCGCTTTGGTGGGGAGCCTGCCATCGGATCGTGGGTCAATTACGGCTTGGGGACGTCCAACCGGAACCTTCCCGGCTTCTTTGTCCTTCCAGATGTCTATGTGCCCCAAGGTGGCACGGGGAACTGGTCGAATGGGTATCTCCCGGCCCATCTGCAGGCGACGGTTCTACGAAACGGGAAGTCGCCCATGTTGGACCTGGCCCGGCCTCAGGGAATCTCCAGCGAAATGGAGGAAGCACAGATCCGTTATCTCTCCAAGCTCGAGAAACGTCACCAGAACCAGCATCCGGAGCACAAACTCCTCGAATCGAGGATGCTCAACTATGAGCTGGCTTTCCGCATGCA
>CAZKNW010000720.1:0-2081 GCA_964554035.1 uncultured Verrucomicrobiota bacterium | reverse complement strand
ACAAAAAAGGCGGGGGCTTTTTTATTTTTTGCAGATCCCCATCCGACTGCAAAGCCTCGGAAAAATTATCCAAACTACGGGTTGCGGTGACAAAAGGCCCGTTGTAAAAGCACGCCCGTTCAGCCATGGGAAAGACTCTTGTCATAGCCGAGAAACCCTCCGTCGCCAGCGATATCGCTCGCGCCATCGGAGGTATGGAGCGGAAAAAGGATTACTTCGAGAACGATGAATACATCATCTCGTCGGCTGTCGGACATCTGCTGGAACTGACCTGCCCCTCGGAATACGAGGTGAAACGCGGAAAGTGGACCTTTCCGAATCTCCCCGTCATACCACCCCATTTTGACCTCAATCCGATCGCAAAGACAGAGGACCGCCTCAAGCTTCTCGGCAAACTGGCCCGCAAACGCGAGGTGGATGCCATCGTCAATGCCTGTGACGCCGGACGCGAAGGGGAACTCATCTTCCGCTATATCGTGCAGTACCTGAAGGTGATGAAGCCCGTGAAGCGCCTCTGGCTGCAGTCCATGACCAAGTCAGCCATCCAACGGGGCATTCAGCAGTTGCGGACCGACGAGGAGCTCCAGCCCCTTGCCAATGCCGCCGTCTGCCGCTCGGAGTCCGACTGGCTCGTGGGCATCAACGGCACCCGGGCAATGACGGCCTTCAACTCCAAGTCAGGGGGATTCCACCTGACCACAGTGGGTCGAGTGCAGACTCCGACGCTCGCCATCGTCGTCGAGCGCGAGGAGCAGATCAAAAAGTTCGTTCCCAAGGACTACTGGGAGGTCCACGCGACCTTCAAGGCGGAGGCGGGAAGCTATGAGGGCCGCTGGATCGACGAGTCCTTCAGGAAGGCAAAGGGAGAGGACTCCGACCTCAGGGCGGAAAGGATCTGGGAGCAGGACAAGGCCCAGGCCATCCTTTCCAAATGCGACGGCAAGTCCGGTGTGGTCAGCGAGGAGAGCAAGCCCTCGACCAAGGCTGCCCCACCCCTTTACGACCTGACCAGCCTGCAGCGCGATGCCAACTCACGCTTTGGCTTTTCCGCGGACCGCACGCTGAGGATCGCGCAGGCCCTCTACGAGCGCCACAAGGTCCTGACTTACCCGAGAACGGACTCTCGTGCTCTGCCCGAGGACTACGGTCCCACCGTCAGGGAAACCATCTCCAACCTTGGAAAGGCGGGCTACGAGTCCGCATGCCATGCCATCATCGACAACCAGTGGGTCAACACGGCGAACAAGAGGGTCTTCAACAACGCCAAGATCTCGGATCACTTTGCCATCATCCCCACCGGTGAGAAGAAGGCACTCAGGGACGACGAGGCCAAGCTCTACGACATGGTTGTGAAGCGTTTCCTTTCCGTCTTTCACCCGTCTGCCGAATACCGGATCACCACCCGCATCACCCGTGTGGAGGAGGAGGCCTTCAAGACGGAGGGCAAGGTACTCGTCAAGGCCGGCTGGCTTGCCGTCTATGGCAAGGGTGCCAGCACCGACGACGGCAGTCCCGACCTTTCACCGGTCAAGCCGGGCGAGACGGTGCAGACCGAGGAGATCCAGATCGAGGCCAACCAGACCAAGCCACCTTCACGATTCACGGAGGCCACGCTCCTATCCGCCATGGAGGGCGCCGGCAAGCTGGTGGACGACGGGGAACTGCGCGAGGCCATGCGGGAAAAGGGCCTGGGCACTCCCGCCACCCGTGCCTCCATCATCGAGAACCTGATCAAGGAGAAGTATCTCCTCCGCCAGCAGCGCGAACTCGTCCCGACCGCCAAGGCCTTTTCAGTCATCATCCTCCTGCGAGGCCTTGGTGTGGCCGAGCTCTGCTCCCCAGAACTCACCGGAAACTGGGAGTACAAGCTCAAGCAGATGGAACAGGGCAAGCTCGACCGCGACACCTTCATGCGGGAAATCGGCGAGATCACCCGGCGCATGGTGGACCGCGCCAAGGAATACGAGAGCGACACGGTTCCCGGCGACTTCGGCCAGCTCGAGGTTCCCTGCCCAAACTGCGGCGGCGAGGTGAAGGAGAACTACAAGAAGTTCCAGTGCACCAACTGTGACTGGTCGGCC
>CAZKNW010000719.1:0-2085 GCA_964554035.1 uncultured Verrucomicrobiota bacterium | reverse complement strand
ATCCGAGCAGTTCGACCAGCTCGTCGTTGATGATCTTGATGACCTGCTGTCCGGGTTGGATGCTCTGGATGACCTTCTCACCGAGCGCCTTTTCCTTCACCCGGTTGATGAAGGCCTTGGCGACCTTGAAATTGACGTCGGCCTCCAAAAAAGCCATCCGGACGTCCCGTAGCGAATCCGCCACGTTGGTCTCGGAAATCTTTCCAAGACCACGCAGATTCTTGAACGTCTGCTGGAGTTTGCCGGTCAGCGATTCAAACATACGCCGGGCAAATTACTGGAACCAGGGGCACCTGACAAGATCGGGACGAGCCCCATTAAGGCCACGCTAAGCATGGTTGACAGCCCCCGCAAAATGCCAAGACAGTCATTTCCATGTCCTCCCTCAACCTCATTTCCCGCCTTTTTCTCGTCCTTCTCCTTATTGGATTTCAACCGCTCTGGGGAAAAGCGCAGGGCAAAGGCTTCTCTGTGAAAAAAGGACTGGTCTACTCGGAACCGGAAGATTCCAGGCTAACGCTGGACCTCTACCTTCCAGAAAAGCCAGCCACCCCCCTCCCCTGCATTGTAGTGATTCAGGGGGGCGGTTTCATGGCACAGACAGGGCAACGCTTCCGTCCTTTTGCCGAACACTTTGCCCAAAACGGCTTCGCCGCAGCCCTCATATCCTATCGCGGACGGCCCGATCATACCTACAAGGATACCATGGAGGACATGAACGCAGCGGTCCGGTTCCTGAGGAAGAATGCCGAGAGCCATCATATCGATCCTTCCAGAATCGGCGCCATGGGAAGATCGGCAGGCGGAACCCTGGCGGCGCTGCTTGCGGTCACAGCAGAGGGACCTGACCGAATTCAGGCTGCCGCAGGCATCGCCGGGGTTTATGACTTCGTCTCTCGATTCACGAGCAAGGAACAACTAACTCTCCAGCCCAAGTCCGAGACCAAGATCCAGACCAATGGAGAATGGATTGGATCCGATTGGCTTGCGGACATGGGCCCATGGAAGGACGCGTCGGCCATCACCCACATTGACAAGAGCGACCCACCCCTTCTTCTTCTTCATGCCAAGGATGATCGCACCGTGCCTTGGATGCAGTCCCGGGACTTGCACCACGCGATGATCAAGTTGGGAATCCAAAGTGAACTGTCCCTGTCCGAATCGGGCGGTCATTCGGGACCAAAGGATTCCAAGGAGCAGATGGTGAATTTCTTCAGGAAAACTTTGGATCACAAGGCTCCTCCTTCGAATTAAGGGTGGAAAAATCCATCCTTTGGTCCATGGTGAAGCCCATGGCCAATATCATCATTCGTCCAGACTGGTATCTGCCAGAGAAGCATGTGACTCCGGAATCCGTCTATCGGAATCGCCGCGAATTCATCAAGGCCCTGGGACTGGGAACCGCAGGTGTTTCCGCCCTGTCCCTTGCTGGTTGCTCACAGGAAGCCCCGGCCCCAGCCCCAACGCAGGCCGAGGGAGGGGCGGCAGGGAACGCAATCAAGGTTTCGTCCAAGGAAGACGTCTTCACCTACAACAACTACTACGAGTTCACCACCAGCAAGGGTCGGGTCCACGAACTCGTCGACGGCTTCAAGACCTCCCCATGGTCCATCGAGGTGAAGGGACTCGTGGACAACCCGATGACCCTGACGATGGAGGACATCCTCAAGGATTACGAACAGGAGGAGCGCATCTATCGGTTCCGCTGTGTGGAGGCTTGGGCCATGGTCGTTCCCTGGAAGGGATTCTCGCTCAGCAAGATCCTCGAAAAGGCCTCGCCAAAGTCTGAAGCCAAATTCGTGAAGTTCCAGACCGCCAGCAAGCCGTCCGAGATGCCCAACTGGGATCGTCTCATGCGTCAGGGCTACCCGCTTCCCTACACCGAGGGTCTCAGGGTGGATGAGGCCATGAATCCCCTGACCATGGTCGCCACCGGGATCTACGGACAGGATCTCCCCAAGCAGAACGGTGCACCTGTCCGCATCGTGGTCCCTTGGAAGTATGGCTACAAGAGCATCAAGTCGATTGTCTCCATCGAATTGACCACGGAGCAGCCCAAGACCCTCTGGGAAACCCTGAGCCCGG
>CAZKNW010000718.1:0-2087 GCA_964554035.1 uncultured Verrucomicrobiota bacterium | reverse complement strand
TTGGCGAGGATGAATACTCCAAGACCATCGATATTCCGGTCTACTCGGACGCCACCGTCGAAGGGACGGAGAGGGTGTTGCTTGAACTGAGAAGCCCAACGGGAAGTCCCGTCAACGGCAAGCCCTACCTGGCCGACCTCGAGATCATCGATGAGGATACGCCATTGGTGACGGTGGTGCCGCCGGAGTTCCTCTCCATCCCATGGTTGGGCACCATCTACGGAGTCAAGGAGGGCAGTGGTGGTGGCACCGACATGCATGACTTTGTGATCAAGCTCGTCGATGAGAATGGAATTGCTGTCAATGCAGGACCAGGAGGCGTCTTCATCAACTACCAGACGGTTGAACTCACGGCGAAGGAGGGGTCGGACTTCATCGATACCTCGGGAGTCGCCTTCATCGCGGCCGGGCTTTCCGAGGTCAAGGTCCCGGTTCCTGTTGTGAAGGATGACATGGCGGAGGCAACCGAGAACTTCGCCCTGCGTCTGACCTCTGCGACCGGTGCGGAACTCCGCACCGAGAACAGCGTGGCGATTGCCGACGTCTTCGATGACGATGCCAGGGCGATCACAGGCGAGGTCTTCTATGACCGCAATGAAAACGGTTTCAAGGACTTCAATGAGAAGGGCATTGAAGGCGTCGACGTGACCATCACCTGGTATGAGGATGGAGCTGAACAATCCGCCACCGTCCAGACGGACTCCAATGGTGTCTACACCCAGGATGTCTTTCTCGGACAGGTGACCGTCGCCGTCGATGGCGAGACGGTGGAATCACCCTACCAGAAACTGGGTGGCATCCTGGCAGGACTTCCCTGGTCGGGTGAGTATGAGACGACCACCTTCAATGAAGTGCAGACCACGGAGTTTGGAGGCATCGTCGGCATCTCGCCTTTCGAGGATGTGGGCTATGATTCGACCCGTTCCTTCAGCCAACCCACGGACAATGATGATACGGGTCGTGGCGGAACGGATGACACCATCTTTGGCGGACCCGGTGATGATTACATCGATGCGGGCGCGGGCGATGACCATGTGATAGGCGGCCATTGGATGACCGCCACCGATGAGAACATGCCCGTGAATGGTTTGGAATACGATGCCGAGGTGACCGTGGTCGACGCCACGACCGACCTCTCGTTCCTTGGGCCGGATGTCGAACTCCATGTGATATATGATGAGGGCCCGATCTTCTCGGTGAATCCGACGGCCTTTGCTGGTGAGATTTCGGGGCAGATCTGGGAGGACCTGGATGTGGACAACATGCAGGACGGAGGGGAAGGCTTCAGCGAGGAGCTCCTCGTTCATCTCCTCGACAGCACCGGCAATCCGGTAAACTCGCTGGTCACGACGGATGGCACCTACTCCTTCACCAACCTCTATGTGGATGCCGACAACCCAACGGCTGAAAGCCTCTACATCATCGAGTTCGAGATTCCTGACGGGTATGAATTCGTTGAGGCCAACATGGGAGCCGAGACGGTTGACAGCGATGCCGAACTGGCGGCCCGTACAACCAAAATCTCCCTTACCTACAATAGCCCGGCAGTCACCAATGTGGACGCCGGAGTGGTTTCGAAGGAACTTTCACCCAATGCACAGGGACAGCGGTTGGTCTTCAGTCGCGGTAGTTACACCCTATCCGAGGCGGATCCTGCCGGGTTCGTCCTGGTGACGCTTGTGAGAAGCGACTCCACGACAGAGAGTGCCTGGGTCTTGCATGCGGACGATGGCACGGCCGTGGAAAGCACCAACTACGAGTTTGAGGACATGCTGGTGGTCTTTGGTGTCGGTGTGACGTCGATCAGCCTTGAGATTGAGATTCTGAACACGGAATCACTCGGAATCTGTGACATGGTCCATTTCACCTTGTCGGTCCGTGAGCCTACCGGTCGTCCTGGCAATGACACCACCATCTACATCGTGGGCGAGGGTGCGGCCTCCATCTCCGACGATGATGTCATCGAAGGCGGCGACGACTGGGACATCATTCTTGGCGATTCTGGAAACATCCCCGGCTATGCCGTGGTGAATGAGTACGCGAACATCCAACAGTCACAATACCTCGGTGACATCGAAAGGTTTGGC
>CAZKNW010000717.1:0-2101 GCA_964554035.1 uncultured Verrucomicrobiota bacterium | reverse complement strand
TTATAAGCCCTTGCCGATCATGAGGCAGAATGAGGCCGTTGCCTATGTCGCCGATGGTGCGGATCAATCGCTTCTTTGCGAGGTGGTGACCGACGCGGCCGTCAACTTTATCCGGCAAAACAGGGAAAAGCCCTTCTTCTGCTACATCCCTCACGCCTACGTGCACCTTCCCCGTTTTGCGCGACCTGAGATATTGAAGAAGGCTGGAGGTGATGTGGATCGTTCCAACGTCGAGGAGGTCGATTCGAGCGTCGGCCGAATCCTTGAGACCTTGATGGAGCTTCATATCGCGGAGAAGACACTTGTCCTATTCACATCAGACAACGGCGGAGCCAAAGGCATGAGTATGGGGCCCCTTCGTGGAGGCAAGGGAGGACCAAAATACGAAGGACACATGCGCGTCCCGACCCTCTCCTGGTGGCCGGGAACCATCAAGGCAGGCACAAGGACAGAAGCCATCGGCACAACGGTGGATCTGCTCCCATCCCTTGCAAGGCTGACCGGTGCCAGGGCTCCACGAGACCGCACGCTCGACGGGAAAGACATCCTGGACATCCTCCTCGGAAAACCCAATGCCGTTTCACCCCATGACATTCACTACTACGAAGACGAGGGCATTCGCCGAGGGAAATGGAAGCTTGTCCGCAAGTTGGTAAAGAACAAGGTTCAACTGGAACTCTACGATCTCGAAAAGGACCTGGGCGAGAGGAGGAACCTCGCAAACCGCAAGCCTGCCTTGGTCAAGGAACTGGTATCCCTTCTGGATGCACACGCCAGACAAATTGCTGCTGACACCCGCCCCGCGGCCTTTGTCGAGGATGCCAAACCCATACTTACCGAAAAGGGTAAACTTCCGAAGCTCAGGGACTACATTGGCAAGCCTGTTGACAAGACACTTAATGTCCCTGACGCAAAGGGAAAGATCCCCAATGCCTTTCTCCTGCCAACCACTTCCCAACGAAATGAGTTTGTTTCCACAATGATGGGGAAGTCCGCCAGCCTCAAGGACGTCGATCACAACCTGAGCCTTCGCTACGGGTCGGAGAACCGGGACATTGCCGGTGAAATGGCAAACTAGCAGCCCTGAACCCCATAACCACTGAACGCAGGATCGCCATGAGCTTTTACTCCATCCTTGAGGTATCCCCTACTTCCGACGACTGGATCCCTGACTACCTTCCTGCAGCCAATGCCCTGGTCACCAAGCATGGAGGAAGGTATCTCGCCCGCACAACGAACCACCAGCGCCTCGAGGGAAATGGTGAGGATGCCGCCCTTCGCATCATCCTGGAATGGCCGACAAAGGAAGCCGCTGAGGCCTTCATGAATGATCTGGAATACCTGCCACACCTCGCGGCCCGCACCGTCGGCTCCATCAGTCACCATTTCCTGATAGAGGGTAAAGATGATCTCGCCTAAATCACGCGCGGCCAACAGCCCAATCACATCCTTCATGAACTCAATTTCAAACAGATTCCTTGTCGCAACATTCGCCTTCATTCCCCTTTTGGTCCATGCCTCTGAGAATCCTGAATCGCTCATCAAACGGGGAAAGCTCATCTTCGAGGACCGTTTCGAACGAACCTCATCGGATGGGATCGGCAGCGACTGGACCCTGAACAACAAGAACGGCGCACAGCAGGCCAAAATCAAGGACGGCATACTCGTCATCGAAAAGGACCCAGATGCCGGCCACAGCACAGTGGTGCGACACGATGCCCCCTTCGATGACGGAGTGGTCAAACTCAGGTTCAGGCTGTTCGACAAGACCGGATTGAAGTTCAACCTCAATGACCCTAAGGCCAACAAGATCACATGGGCCGGGCATGTCGCACGGGTTGTTCTTCAACCGGGCAAGGTGACCATCAGTGACGACATGACCGGCGTTTATGAACTCGGAGTTCGCGCCAAGCGAAAGAACAAGAACCTTTCTCCCGACGAGAGGGACGCGATCACGAAGTTCATTGCCTCAAAACAACCCACCTTCGATGCCCCGATCAAGCTCCGGCAATGGCATGAGATGACCCTCGTGAACCAAGGGGCGACTTTCGATGTTCACATCGATGGAACCCAGGTGGCCAGCTTCACCTCCGAAGGACTC
>CAZKNW010000716.1:0-2106 GCA_964554035.1 uncultured Verrucomicrobiota bacterium | reverse complement strand
CCCTTCCACTGGAACAAGGATGGTCCGTAGCAGTCGTTCTTTTCACCCTCCACCGGCTCCACGAGGGGCGTCTTCAACTGGGTCCAGTTCTCCGCATCCTTCGAGTAAGCCAACCAGACACAGCGAATCTCGCGGTCCTCCAGGAAGCCTGAGTAAACCATGATGTAACGACTGCCATACTTCTTCAGCGGATACTCGTAGGTGCGGGAATAGGTAGCGTTGCGGGTACCGATGTTCGACGCCCTGATGCTCACGCTGTGATGCTCGAAATGGATACCATCCTCGCTGATCCAGAGTTCCGTCTGCGAGTTCTTCTGGTGACCCCACATATAAAACTTCTTCTTCTCGGGGATCCAACGGATGTCCGGCGCGGATGGTACCTTGACGACCGGATTGGAGGGATACTCCTTCCAGGGACCCTCAAGGCTGTCGGAATAGGCCATGCTGGTCGCGATGTGCTTGTGGGGAGCGTAGTAGAGATAGTACTTCCCCAACGGCTTCTCGACCTTGCCCTCCACCTTCACGATAGTCGGATGAATGAGGTCCTCGGTAGGGGCATACTTGAGGTCCTTGGGATGAAGCACGACCTCCTTGAGGTGGAACTCCGGCAATGGACTGGGCGTTCCAGCCTGCGCCACCACGCTTGCACCGCCAAAGGCCAGAAGCAGAACCGCTTTCATTCTCAATCGAATCTTCATGGGATGTAGGGATACGACTCCAGCACAGGAAAGGTAACGGAAAACACCCAAATACCTAAGGACCCAAAGACCCAAGGAAGATCGAAGCTCGAAACCCGAACAAGGTAGCCACTCCAACTTCGATATCGCCCGTCGGTCACTCGGACTTCTTTGGGTCTTTGGGTTTTTGGGTATTTCGTCATTCAACCGGCTTCGGCGCCTTCCAGTCGAACCCGACCAGGTCCGGGTTGCTGATCTGGTCGAACTGCTTGCCGCTCGCGGGTTTCCTTTCATGAAAGATCAGCTCGGCAAAATCCATGATCGTATGAAAGTCATCCTCGCAGATGCCATGCCCATGGGGTGAATGGTCGTAGAGTCCCAGCTTCTTTTCAGCCCCCAGCCATCCAAAAACGGGTACAAGGGCTTCATAGGCTTCGACGTTGGCCATGTTCTTCTTCTCGTTTTCCGCCCCCATGATGCCCAGGAAGCCACGAGGCGCGATGAGCGCTCCCATGAAGTGCTGATCCACAGGCAGTTTCTCCAACTGACCTGCAAAGCTCGGCATCACCTCATTGGCATAAAGCTTACCGGCCAGCTTGTCCGAGGACATCTTGTTGTTGGTGAGGTTGAAGAGCTCCACGGCGAAACCACCGGTCACAGGAACCGTCAGGTCAATGCGCTCATTCACCACCCCTGCTGCCGTGGCCGTTTTCCCGAAACGTGAGGTTCCAGTAACGATGACCTTGTCGACCGGGTGCCTTGTCTCGAGGTGGTGGATCACCTCATTGATCCCCCAGGCCTAGGCCATCATGGTGTTACCCTTGATCCCGGGGAAGGCATCCTTGACCGGCCCATTCTCCTTGTAGCCGTTGAACTGACCCGGAACAACCATTGCCAACCCATAACCACGATCAATGATCTTCTCGCGCCAGGGGATTGTTTCATCGACATGCTCCTGTCTGGGACAGATGTAGACGATCATGGATTTCGGATTCTTCCCTTTCGGCAGGACATACTCAAACCCACAGGCAATGACATGACCTGGTCCCACCTTGAGGCTCACCTTGTGATGGATCGCCTTGGCACCATAAACTTCACTGGTTTCCTCCCTTTCAACGACGGCATTGTAGGACTGCGGAAAGGCAGGCCCACACGTGTAGTGCTCGATCAACTTCCGGATCTCCTGACAACGCTCCTCCCAGTCCTGCCTTGTCTTCACCCGCCGGTCACTGCCAAAGAACTGAAACGGATCCGCCAGTTTCTCACGGGGAGCAAGCTCATCCACGGTTGGAAAAGATGGTTCAGCCCCGCTGGCCTCTCCTGAAAAAATTACAGCCATTCCAAGAAGAAAGGACAACCTGACCATAACTGCTTTCATTCGATCCCTTGAACCTTCAAATGTCCATAGCTGGCTTCGATGGTGTGTTGC
>CAZKNW010000715.1:0-2109 GCA_964554035.1 uncultured Verrucomicrobiota bacterium | reverse complement strand
TACTGATCATGTCGGGAATTATCGGAATCGTGATCACCTTCCTGCTCCATGGCTATTTCAAGTCCTTCCGTTTTGTTCTACTGGTATTGTCCAACCTGCCCATCTCACTCATTGGGGCCGTCCTTTTGACCCGCTATACGCTGGACAACATCAGCATCGCAACCTTGGTGGGATTCATCGCCGTGTCGGGGATAGCAGCAAGGAACAATGTCATGTTGATTTCGCACTACCTTCATTTGATGCGCCATGAAGGAGAAGGCTTCACACGAAAGATGGTGGAGCGAGGCACCCTCGAGAGACTCGTCCCTGTTCTAATGACCGCCATGGCCACCGGGATCGCACTGATCCCCCTGCTACTCGCCTCCGAAGAGCCCGGAAAGGAAATTCTCAATCCCGTCGCCATTGTCATCGTTGGGGGGCTGTTGAGCTCCACCATCATCGGACTTGGAATCACCCCTGCCTTCTTCCACTGGTTCTGCAAGAGTTCCGCCCTGAAGTCAGTATCGGAAAAATCCGCAGCCAGCGAATAAGCCATTTTCAAAAGATCAAACCACCAAAACGAAAGAACTCCCATGAAGACCCTACTGAACCTCACACGAGCAACCGCATTCGCCTCCTGCCTTCTTTTCGCAGCATGTGGCAACCAAACGGAACATGCACATCATGGTCATGATCACGAACACGCGCATGGAGATCATGATCATGAACACGATCACGGGGATGAAGCGCTTCCCAAGAAAACCCCGGGGCCGAACGGGGGGAGACTGATCTCAAGCACGGAGCCCAATCTGGAATTTCTCGTGACCGACGACCGGCAGATCCTCATCACGATTCTCGATCAGGAATTGAAACCCACAGCGCCCGGAGACCAGGAGTTCAGTCTTGTAGGAGGGGACAGGAATGCACCAATGCAACTCTCGTTCAACAAGGAAGAGTCCGGTTTCAGGTCAAACTCCCAACTACCGGAGGGCAAGCGGTTTCCAGTTGTCCTGACAATCAAGTCATCTGCCGATGCGGAACCTGTAATCGAGAAATTCGAACTCGATCTTGGAGACTGCCCGGAGTGTTCCTACAAGGAGTATGCGTGTATCTGCAATCACACCCACCCGCACAATTGAGCCTTCCAATCCGTATCAAACAAGCTCAAGACCCTGCATGGTTCCGGTGGAACTGGCAAAGCGATCTTCTTCAATCCCCATGCTTTGCAGCATGGACACAAAGAGATTGGGAAGTGGGTAGTTGTTGGATCGGTCAAAAGCCAGATGCTGTCCGTGTTTCAGTCGCCCTCCCGCAACGAGGACGGGCATGTTGTTGGTTGTATGCTTGTTGGCATCCCCAAAATTGCTTCCGTAAAGAACCAGGGTATTACCAAGGAGATCACCCCTTTTTTCACGAACGCCTGACAAATCACCCAGAAACCCTCCCAGCAGCTTCATATGCTCTCGGTCGATCGCATCGAGCTGCTCCAGCTTCTGGGGATTCAATCCATGATGAGAAAGATTGTGGTATCCATCAGTGATGGAAGCCCCTTCGACCTCAATCGTCGGCGAATTGTTGCTGTCGAGAAGCAGGGTAATGCTCCTCGTAGAATCCGTTTGGAACGCAAGGGATGCCATCTGATACATGATTCGAGTCTTTTCCATGTACGCGCTTCGCTCGGTTGGGGCATCAGGCATCGGGACCGGAGCAACCGGCTTGGGAAGCCGCTTCCATTCACGTTCCATGACCATGCGTTTCTCTACTTCACGGACTGATGTCAGATACTGATCAAGCCGCTCCAGATCGTTCGCGCCGAGCCCTCGCTGCAGCGTCTTTCTTTGATCCGCCAAGGCATCCATGATGCTTTCACCCAACTCAAGCTTCCGCATCTGCAAGGCCACCTCGTCGGGCGAGCCCTGGAGGAACAGGTTCCTGTAGACATTCCTTGCGCCGTTCTCGCAGGGAATGAGGACACCCGAATCCGTCCACGAAAGACTCCGTCTCCCCTCCTTGGCATTGACTCCCAAGGTCATCGAAGGGAAACGGGTCAGATGTCCCTGCTTTCCAGCTACGACCTGATCCAATGAGACCGAATTCCGGAACCCACCTCCACCTGGATGCGGCGCAGCA
>CAZKNW010000714.1:0-2111 GCA_964554035.1 uncultured Verrucomicrobiota bacterium | reverse complement strand
GTATCTTTGGAGGAGGCAAAAAGAAGGAGTGATTTCTTCTGGAATCACAAACCGCTTGCCCTTGAGTTGAGGCTTCCGACAGTCTTCGCCCATGTCGTCGGACGATTTCAACATCAAGTATGTCGCCCATCTTGCCCGTATCCAGCTTTCGGAGGAGGAGATGGAGCGTCTGGGGTCCCAGTTGGGTGACATCCTCGGCTATGTGGAGAAGCTGAACGAGCTGGATGTCGAGGGCATCGAGCCGATTGCACACGCTTTTCCGGTTTCCAATGTGACCCGACCCGACGAGGTCAGGCCGTTCGAAGATGTTGCGGCCCTTCTAAGGAACGCGCCCGTAATGGACAACGACCTGTTCATCGTTCCCAAGGTGGTCGAATAAGGGACAAGAGGATGCTGAACGAACTTTCGATTTCAGAAGCCCGCCAGAAGCTGGACTCCAGGGAGATTTCCGCAAAGGACCTGATGCAGGCCTGTCTTGACCGCATCGATGCGGTGGACGGCAGGGTCAATGCATTCATCTCCCTCGATGGGCAGGATGCCCTGAAGCAGGCGGAGGAAGCCGATGTCCTGATCGCCGATGGAAAGGGTGGGGAAATGCCCCTGCTCGGTATTCCGGTGGCGATGAAGGACGTCATCGCGGTGAAGGGCCAGCCCCTGCAATGCGCCTCCCAGATCCTGAATGGATTCGTCTCCCCCTATGATGCGACCGCGACGGAGCGACTCAAGCAGGCTGGTGCTGTTGTTTTTGGTCGTCTCAACATGGACGAATTTGCCATGGGCAGCTCCACCGAGAATTCCTCCTTCGGAGTCACCAGGACGCCTTGGGATCTGGATCGTGTGGCCGGTGGGTCATCCGGTGGTTCGGCGGCGGCGGTGGCTGCCGGGGAATGCCTGGCTGCTCTTGCATCCGATACGGGTGGCTCGATCCGACAGCCGGCTGCGTTTTGTGGAAACGTGGGCCTCAAGCCAACCTATGGCCGGGTTTCCCGCTTTGGCCTGGTTGCCTTTGCCTCGTCGCTGGACCAGATCGGACCAATCACCAGCAACGTTGCTGATGCGGCCGGCCTCCTGTCCGTTATCGCTGGTGATGATCCAAGGGACTCCACCAGCATTCCCAAGCCGACTGAGGATTTCGGGGCCAACCTGGATGTGGACCTCAAGGGCAGGAAACTGGGACTGGTGAAGGAGTATTCCGGTGATGGTCTGGATCCCGAGGTCAAGGCAGCGGTTGAGGCTGCCGTGAAGAAGTACGAGGAACTGGGTGCGGAGATCGTTGAGGTTTCACTGCCTCACACAGAGTATGCCGTGGCCACCTACTATATCATCGCCAATGCCGAGGCCAGTGCGAACCTCGCCCGCTTCGATGGTGTGCGGTATGGTAATCGGGCTGACTGCAGTGATGCGGTTAACATCTACAGCAACACACGCGAGGCCGGCTTTGGAGATGAGGTCAAGCGCCGCATCATCATGGGAACCTACGTCCTCAGTTCCGGGTATTACGATGCGTATTACCTCCGTGCCCAGAAGGTGCGCAACCTGATCCGGCAGGACTTCCTCAAGGCCTTCGAGTCTGTCGACGCCATCCTTTCCCCGACCACCCCGACGCCGCCCTTCAAGGTGGGAGAGAAGGCAGACAATCCTCTTTCCATGTATCTCTCCGACATCTTCACCATTTCGGCCAACCTGGCCGGTGTGTGTGGTGTCAGTCTTCCTTGTGGATTCACGGAGCAGGGACTTCCGATAGGGCTCCAAATCCAGGGCAGGCCGATGGGCGAGGCGGAGATTCTCAACTTTGCCCACGTCTACGAGCAGGCGACCGACTGGCATAGCCGCAGGCCAAAGCTCTAGAGGCAAGCCATCTCGTCGCAATACCTCGCACCAAGCCACCAAGTTGGAGTCCAGCCTTCAGTCTGTCTTTGCGGGTTTCGCAACGAGGTAAGCCAGACACGCTGAACAGGCTGTGTGAAAACCAGCCGAAAGGGGGTGAGACGCCCCCAATGACCAAAGGCATAAGTACATCACCCATATCAGGTAGGGCGATTACTCCGTGAGCGCGTGAGCTTGGTTTGCCAGCGCACCACCGGCATTGTTACACCGTCCGCAGCACAGGC
>CAZKNW010000713.1:0-2119 GCA_964554035.1 uncultured Verrucomicrobiota bacterium | reverse complement strand
ATGGATGACAGTCCATCCCTACGCTTTCTTCGCCGTCCTCATCTTCATGGTGTTCCTGTTCTATATTTTCGGAGACCTCCTTCCCAAACTGCTGTTCCGGAGCTACCCCACCCGATTCTGCCAGGTTGCCGCACGGCCCTTTCACATGTGCTCTCTCGCCTTCAGGCCCCTGACACTCCTCGTCGAGGTGATGGCTTCATTCATCCTCGGCGGGCAACAGGCAAAGAGCTACACCGGCAGGCTCCGCCAGAGCCGCGAAGAAATGCGACGCATCGTGAATGAGACCTCAGGGAGTGTCACCGCCACCGAACGCTCGCTCATCAACAAGGTACTCGATCTGCACAACCGAAATGTAAGAGACGTGATGATCCCCTTGGAGAAAACCATCTGCATCGACCTCAAGACACGGGCGGGTGACATGCTCAAGGTGGCTGCCGAACGCTTCTTCTCCCGGTTTCCCGTCTGGGATTCCCTAGAACAGCGAAAACAGATTGTTGGAATAGCCCAGCTCAAGAACACGCTCTACGGTGAGAACGTCGACCTGAGGCAGACCGCAGCCCAATTCATGTATCCGCCCCTGAACATCCGGGAGAACATCCGGCTCGATGACGCCATGGAGACCCTTCAGAACTCCAAACGCCGCCTTGCCATCGTCGTTGACTGGAAAGGCCGCCCCATCGGCATCATAACCCTACAGGACATCCTCAAGACCATTTTTGGCGAGGTCAGTCTCTAGAACCTGAAATGGAACACCACACGGATCCCGTCCATTTAAGCCTGCAGATCCTTGCAGTAATCGTCCTAGTGTTCCTGAATGGATTCTTCGTCGCTGCCGAGTTCGCCCTCGTTCGCCTGAGGGAAACCCAGCTCGCCCCGTTTATCGAATCAGGTGACCGGCGCGCCAAGGTCGCCCATCACATCGTCAACCACCTCGATTCCTTCCTGAGTGCGGCCCAGCTCGGAATCACCCTGGCCAGTCTCGCTCTCGGATGGGTTGGACATCCGGTCTTCGATGCCTTGCTTGAACCCGTCTACCATTGGCTGCAAGTGCCGGATGAGACCGCATGGAAGAAGATCATCTCCACCTTGGTCGGCTTCTCGGTCATCACCTTCCTTCACATCACCGCCGGCGAACAGGCACCCAAGTGGTACGCCATCCAGAAGCCTGTCCCTACGACGCTTTGGGTAGCCTATCCGATGATGTGGTTCTACAAGATAAGCTACCCTTTCGTGATCGCCCTGAATCATGCCAGTCAATGGATGTTGAAGAAGGTGGGAATCGAACCAGGGGACGAGCACGGAGACACACACAGTGAGGAGGAGATCCGCCTGATGATCACTGCCTCCAGCGAGGCGGCCGGTGCCAGTGACCTCGAGAAGGAAATGGTTCTCAATTCCTATGGACTCAAGAAACGAAAGGCCCGTGACGTCATGATACCACGCACGGACATTGCCTATTTCGGAACCCAGGACACCATCGAGGAGTGTCTTGAGCTCGTTTCAGACCTTGGATTCTCACGATATCCCCTCTGCTCGGAAGACGACCTGGATGAGGTGATCGGCATCTGCCACATCAAGCACCTCTACACTTCAGGGCAACGCATCACACGCGCAGCTGAACTGCAGGGACGTGCGCAGAAGCCCCTCTACGTTGCTGAAACAGCTCGGCTCGTCACCGTGCTCGAACATCTCCTGCGCTTGAAACGACAGGTCGCCATTGTTGTGGATGAATACGGGGGAACCTCAGGCATGCTCACCGTCGAGGACGTTCTTGAGGAGATCGTAGGCCCCATCCGCGACGAGTTCGACCATGATGAAAAACCCATGCTCACCCGGGCAGGAAAGCACGGATGGTTCATCGAGGGTGGCTTCCCGGTCCATGAGTTTGCGGAACTTGTCGGAGAGCACCTGGAGGAGGAAGGCATTCAGACGATCAGCGGTTGGATTACACAGGAAGTCGGAGGGTTTCCAGAAAAGGGAGAGGTAATCGAGCGTGACAAATTCACCCTAAGGGTGCTTGAGATCAATGATCAGAAGGTCGAAAAACTGAGACTGGAACTCAGGAAGGCTCCTACCGAGGAATGAAGTCGCAAGCCATGTTGCTGAGGTCAATGAATCA
>CAZKNW010000712.1:0-2126 GCA_964554035.1 uncultured Verrucomicrobiota bacterium | reverse complement strand
CCAAGGGGATGGATGACTTGGAATTGTATCCTGAGGAGGCGGCTACCGCGATGAGCGCGACGGTTGCATCCGAGTCCAGGATACAGGAGGTAGAAAGGATGGCTTCACCTCCTGGTTTGAGCTTGATGGACTTTCTTCCCAAGGCTTCTGCTTCATGGATCACCTGGGGCCATGCCTTGCCAATCGCCTCTGGGTTGGCCTGAAAGAGGAAGATGCGGAGGCTTGCCTTGGATTTGCGGAGTTCTGCATCAGACGGAACCGGCTCACGGCGGAAACGTGCGGAAATAGTGAGTGAGAAATGTGACTGAGACGGGTCTGCTTCCCATTGCTGACGCAGGGCGTAAAGGTCGACCAGCTGGAAGACGGAGCAGTTGGAGGTAAAACCGTCTGGATTGCCCGTAACGTTGGCGGTCCGGAGGAGTCTGAGGGCCTGGTTTCCACCGGTCTCCTTAACAACCTCAGCCGGATTGCCGGACCATTCACCGAAGTGTTCTGGAAACTGGGTTGGCGTCGGGCCCAAGGCCATCGATTCGAAATCACCATTCGCGATCTGGAATACCCTTGCCTCCGCCTTGGGTGAACCGATGGCCCAGACCATCCCCATGCCCAGCAAACCCACGAAGATGCCCGTCACCAGGCCCGCGGCAATCTGCCTTGGCCAGGCAAACTGACTGATGACCCTTTGGGATTCCGGGGGGAAAGGGTGCGTCTCGGGCGCCGCTTGCAGTGGCAAGGCCATCGTTTCGTCTGCCAGGGCCCCGTGAACCTGAGCCGCCTTCAAATACCTTGAACGAACCTCCTTATCGGCCACGATTTGTGCAGAAAGCGCCTCCGCTTCCTCCGTGTTGGTTCGTCCATCCAGATGCTTTTGGATCAGTTCTTCCAGGGAAGGTGTCATGTGGTTTCCTTTTTCAACTGTCTTTCAATGCATTTCTGGAGGGCGCGGCGAATGCGTTGGATCGCCTTGTAAACAGCCTCGACCGATCTTTCCTCATGTTCAGCCAGCCATTCGACGCTACGACTTTGGTGGTAGTAGCCGTGGATGAGGCCCAGTTGCTCGTCGGTCAGTTTCTGCATACAGGTTTCGAGGTGACGTTCGATTGCCAACGCAAAGCTCGTTTCATCGTCCAGTTCGCGCTCAAGCGCCTCCATGGCCTTCTCAGACAGTTGTGCCCGGCGTTGTTTATGAGCCAGAAAGCGCCGGGTCTCAATCCTTGCGAAGCCCATCGCCCAGTTCAGGAAGGGTCTCTTTGGATCATACGATCCGAACTGCCGCCAAAGGGCCACCGCCGTCTCCTGCATGATCTCCCGTGCATCCGTCCGATCGGGCACGATCACGAGAATGGACCGCAACATCACCGGTTCACTTTCGAGGAGTAGCCGTGTGAAACGTTCATGATCGTCGGTGTTTTGCATCGATTTCAATCCAGGTCCATTGGAGTCTGGATAATTGGACAAAAAAAATGGTGGAGCCAGTGAAAGGATTCACCGGCTCGTGTCAAACGACATCCTGAGACTCTTCCGGGCCAGAAGCCGCACAGTGTTGGGATGGTGGATGCTTGATCCGGATGTCCCTGCTGACAGGTGGGGCCAATCAGGAACTACGGGAGTCGGTTTCAGTCGCCCAAGTTTTTCTCTATTGGACCTGTATCGCTTCTGAAAAGCCATGTGAGTGGACGTATGTGTGCGAAACGGTGGCATTCACTCTTGCCACCCTGTTTCCTAATCTTCAAAATTGTCCTTCACCTTGAAGTTACAGGTCAAAGGCCCCGCTTCATTTTGTCTCAGTAGATCGAAAACAACCCAGTTTCTCAAAAACACCCAAGATCCAAAGACCATGGCCGCTTCGTCGTCAATTCTCCCTGATAAACTGCACGAATACCCTCAACTGGATGTGATCGACGGATCCGGCGCGGATTCGGTTCTCGATGACTGCCTGAATCAGAACGGCGGAGTGTTGCAGCTTCTGCACCGTTACGCCGGCCGGACTTTCTGTTCGCCTGGGAAACGACTCCGTCTCGATGCGGAATCCTATTATCCTGACTACATGGGCGGGACAGGGCTTGATGAGCTCTGGATGTGCTGCACCGTTCCCATCGTGACCGGAGTCATCGACACCCGCACGA
>CAZKNW010000711.1:0-2127 GCA_964554035.1 uncultured Verrucomicrobiota bacterium | reverse complement strand
TGCCAGCGCAGGACGATCCTTGGGAAATCCGACATTCGCAGCATCGAGGATCGTGGCCGTGAGGTCCACAAACCCGACAAGATCATCCACAATCCTTCCTCCAGGTGCCTGATTGGGCCACGAGACCGCAAGCGGCATGTGAAATCCATACTCGTAGAGGTTTGCCTTGGCTCGGGGGAAGGCCATGCCGTTGTCGCTGGTCACAATGACCAGGGTGTTGTCCAGTTCACCCGCCTTTTCCAGTTCATCAAGAATACGGACGAGATGATCATCGAAGTGCTCGATCTCGACCAGGTAGTCCGCAATGTCACTCCGGATGTCCGGTGTGTCCGGTAGAAACGATGGGACCACGACATCCTCAAGCTTCTTGCCCTTCTTGAGGCCAGCCCCCTTCTCAAAGACCCGGTGAGGCTCCGTCGCACCATACCAGAAATAAAAGGGCTGATCTCCGGGCTTCTCCTTCAGGAACTCGGAAAAATTGGAGGCATAATCGTTGGAGCTGATGCCGCGAAAGGGAGGCTCGGCCTTCTTCTTGTTGTAGGAAGGACCGGCCGGATTCCTATCCCTGCCACTGACCTTGTAGTTGCCCGGTCCCCATGTCTTCCCTGTCGTTCCGATGAAATAACCGGCTCCCTCCAGGAGATCCGGAAACGCCACATACTTTTTTGGAAAGCTGCTGGCATGTGTGCCAGCCTGCTCGATCTGCCAGGTATGCCGCCCCGTCAGGAACGAGGCCCGTGTGGGGCTGCAGCCCGGGGATGGGGAGAATCCATTCCTGAAGAGGACCCCACTGGCCGCAACCCGGTCAAAGCCGGGGGTCTGGATCGCCTTGTAACCCATCGCCGAGGTATGCACATGGGACTGATCGTCGGAAATGGCGATCAGGATGTTGGGACGTTCCGATGCGGAAGCAGGCCGGGCCAGCGATCCCGCCAGCAGGAAGAGAAGAAGGAGCCTTGTCATGATTTCATCTGGTCTGGGCGCTTGTTAACTGATTCCCCGCCTTAGAGCCAAGCCAAACCCAAAGCCAGGGAAATTAGCTGTCCGAATCGGCCTTCAGTGAATAGCTGATGATCTCCTTGTCGTTGCGGACGAGAATGGATCCATTGGCAAAGGCCGGATGAGACCAGACAACGCTCCTGCGCGGATCAGAGTTGTCGGGTTCAATCAGGTGAACACGACCGTGTTCCTTGTAACCGTCCGGAGACAGTTCGGCGGCAATCAATTCACCCTGTTCGTTGAAGAGAAAGAAACGATCGTGGTTCTTCACGATGAAGGCATTGCCCCAGCGCGTCGGCTTTCCTTTCGTGGCGGCTTCCAGTGTTTCCCAGATCCGCTCGCCGGTGGTCGCGTTGACACAACGAAGGTGGCCATAGCTGCCAACGCCATAGATGTGGCCGTCCTCAATGAAGGGAGTGGCCATCAGGCTGTGCAGTCCTTCGGTATTCCTCTCATTCCGGCCATTTCCGCGCCAAAGGACCTCGGGGCGGTCTCCCTTTTCCCCATATTTCATCATCATCGGGCCGTTGTAGAAGGAGGAAACGAAAAGAAGGTCACCATGAAGCCGTGGTTGGGCGATGGTCAGTCCAGCCTTGGCCTGATAGGCATGACTCCAGATCCGCTGACCGTTCTCCGGATTGAGGCCATTGACCGACTCCGGATGCCAGACGATCAACTGAGGCTCGCCTCCCACGTGGATGAGGGTAGGAGGGCAGTAACCCGGTTCACGCGAACCGAGCGAGGACCACAGTTCCCTGCCATTGCGCTTATCGAAAGCCACAACCGTGGATCCCCGGCCTCCCACGAGGCAAATGAGCTTGTTTCCCACAACGAGGGGATGGGCGGCGAATCCCCAAAGAGGGGTCTTGACCCGGTAATCCCTCTTGAAGTCCCGGGACCATCGCACCTTTCCGTTCTCGACATTCAGGCAGTAAAGATTGCCCTCGGCCCCCAGAGAGTAGACCCGGTTCTCATCCACGGTGGGGGTGACACGCGGTCCGGAAGGGTATGAAATCTCATATTGACTGTTGTATTCGTGCACCCAGAGCCGTTTACCCGTCTTTTCGTCCAGACAGACAACGCGTTCCGTGCCCGCAATGATGCCACGCGAAAAATTCTGCCCAGCCT
>CAZKNW010000710.1:0-2129 GCA_964554035.1 uncultured Verrucomicrobiota bacterium | reverse complement strand
CAGCCCCAGTCCAGAACCTGCCGGGAATTCTGAATACTCCGGTGCAGACTGTTGGTGTGTAAGTGGGATTGATTTGCCCGGTAGGTTTCGGAGTGCGGCTGCGACAGCTGCCGCTTATAAGTTGGGAATCTTTCGGCCTTGGCTTGCTCTTTAAAGGCGGTCCTCATTCGACCCTACAGGCCGTATTCTCAGGAATGACAGGTCACAGGGTTGAAACCCTGTACTTTGCGCAAACGGACTTACAGCCTGTTTTAGGGAATATTCTGTGTCGTTTTCTAGGTTTGGATGCAACTCGTGCGAATTCCATCATCATCCCGACCGCGGAGCGGTCAACGCGTGTAGCCCCGGCGCGAAATGAAATGAAGCCCGGGGATCAAACACTCACAAACACACCTCGTCCTGAAGGGACGAACGCTAGGGTCGGAGATGTTCAGATGTGCTTCCTGAATTGGGGAAATGAATCAATAGGGGTTTGATCGCAAGCCAAGTGTGTGAGCGACAGCTGCCGCTTATAAGTTGGGAATCTTTCGGTCTTGGCGTGCTCTTTGGAGGCGGTCTCCCTACGCCTCCAGTCTTCAGGACCCACCTCCCCCCCTCCAGAGTTGTCCTCACAATCTGTGGGCCCCCTGAATCTGTGGTATATCCCCTTTTTTCAACAACTCAGATCCGGGCCACCGTGTAGTGCGGATCGTCGTCCGCCACTTCCACCTCCACCAGCGGTGATGCGGTGTTGAGCATCACCTGGCACTCGGGGCTGAGATGCCTGAGTCGGATGCGTTTTCCGGCATTGCGGTAGCGCTCGGTCAGGGAGTTGAGGGCCTCCATGCTGGAGTAGTCACAGACCTTGGCATGCTTGAAGTCGATGATGACCTCGTCGGGATCATTGGTGGGGGAGAACTCCGCTGAAAACTCGCGGACACTCCCGAAGAAGAGCAGTCCCTGAAGGCTGTAGATGCGTGCACCATCGGCGGTGTCGTCCGCATGGATGCGGACGTGCTTGGCGCTCTCCCATGCGAACACCAGTGCCGAAAGAATGACACCCACCAGCACGGCAAGGGCGAGGTTGTGGAGGAAGACCGTGATCAAGGTGACGGCCGCAATGACCAGCACCTCGGAGACGGGCACCCGTCCAACGGTCTGGAAGGTCGACCACTCAAAGGTTCCGATCACCACCATGAACATCACACCCACCAGCGCTGCGACGGGGATCTGCGAAATGATCGGGCCACCGACCATGATGAAGAAGGCCAGGGCCACGGCGGCCACGATGCCTGAGGTGCGTCCGCGTCCGCCGGATTTGATGTTGATGAGGCTCTGTCCAATCATGGCACAACCTCCCATGCCTCCGAGGAGTCCAGAGAGGAAGTTGGCACCGCCCTGGGCGATGCACTCCCGATTGCCGCGTCCCCGTGTTTCGGTGAGGTCATCGATCAGCTGGAGGGTCATCAGGGATTCAATGATGCCGACCATGGCCACGGTAAAGGCGGTCATGGCGATGACCTTGAAGTTCGTCCAGTTCCACACGATGCCGGTGGGTAGGGCAGGCAGGGGGAAGGCCCCGCTGAGTTCGCCGCTTCCTGTTCCCTCGAAGAGGACATCTCCGACGGTCTTGGAATCGATTGCGAAGAAGCAAAGGAGACCGACGGTGACGATCGCCATCAACGTCGAGGGAACCGCCTTCGTCAGCTTGGGAAAGAACTGGATGATGAGCATGGTGAGGACCACGAGGATTCCCATGGTGACCAGTTGATTTCCCGGCAGCCATGCGCCATCGATCGATTTGAAAGAGCCGAATTGCGCCATGAGGATGACGATGGCGAGGCCGTTCACAAAGCCCATCATGACAGGGTGGGGCACCAGACGGATCAGCCGTCCCAAGCGGCAGATCCCAAAGATCACCTGAATCACACCCGCCAGCATGATGGTGGCAAAAAGATATTGGTAGCCCAGGCCGTCTCCCTGCGCGTCGCCATACTGCACGACCTTGCCGACCACAACCGCGATGGCACCGGTGGCACCCGAGATCATGCCGGGGCGTCCTCCAAAGGCGGCCGTGACGAATCCCATGACCACGGCGGCCCAGAGACCGACGAGCGGTTCCACACCAGCGGCGAAGGAGAAGGCGATGG
>CAZKNW010000709.1:0-2138 GCA_964554035.1 uncultured Verrucomicrobiota bacterium | reverse complement strand
TTCTTGAGGACGTTCGGCTGTTCCTCAAAGAAGGTCGACAGATCCTCCAGCATGCGAAAGGTGGCGGGACTCAGGTGATGCTCGATACCCTCGATATCCTTGGCCTGCGTCTCCTCATCCAGTTCCAGCAGGGAAAAGAATCGTGCGAGGGTCTCGTGGCGCCTCTGGATTTTCTTGGCGATCTCCCTGCCCTCGTCGGTCAGGATGAGACCGCGATATTTCTCGTAGTTGACGAAGCCCATGTCCCCGAGCTTCTGCACCATGTTGGTGACGGAGGCCTGGGTGATGTTGAGTGAGGAGGCGATGTCCACCACCCGGGCATATCCCTTCTCCTCAATCAGTTCGTGGATACGCTCGAGGTAATCCTCAGCCGTCTGACTTGGTTTTCCCGCCATCGCTTGGCTGAGTGTCTCTGTGTGGATCTCCTAAATCAAGGGCTAGAAAACGCTACCGTCCGGCTCAATGACGGCTGCGTCCATCCTCGATCAGCTTGGCAAGGCGGGCCTTGAGCCGTTCGGCCACATCCGGATGATCGGCAATGACGTTCTTCTTCTCGGAAGGATCCTTGGAGAGGTCGAAGAGCTGGAAGCGCGGTACATTGGTGTTCTCGAGCTGCTTCTCCACCACGAGATTCCGGGTCCGCTTGGAATCATGGCGCTGCAGCTTCCATTTACCCGCGCGCAAGCCATAGTTGCCCCCCTTGCCGTTGTCCTGCTGGACCAGGTGATCACGCCCCTTGGCGCCCGGTTTCCCAAGCATGGCCCCCGATACATCCAGGCTGTCCAGGCAGGCATCCTTGGGCATCGCGAGGCGGATCATGCCGGCAACACTTCCCGCGAGATCCACGGTGCAGACCACCTCATCCGAGACACCCGGCTTGATCGTGCCTTTCCAGCGGGTGATGAATGGCGTGCGTGTGCCACCTTCATAGACGCTGTATTTCCCGCCCGAGTAGGGTCCCGCAGCCTGATGCTTGCCCACCTTCTCAAGGGCCTGGTCGGCATAGCCGTCATCCATTACCGGGCCGTTGTCGGAACAGAAGACCACCAGCGTGTCGTCCGCCAGCTTCAGCCGGTCAAGGGTCTTCATCAGTTCACCCACGCACCAGTCCAGCTGCACGATGGAATCACCACGGTACCCGAGCCGGGTCTTTCCCTGGAACCGTTCATGCGGAATACGCGGCACATGCAGGTCATGCGATGCAAAGAACAGGAAGAAGGGTTCATCCTTGTTTTCCTCGATCCAGCGGTTCGACTGCTTCACCCATTCATCGGCAAGGTCCTCGTCCCGAAAGCGGGCTGCATGTCCGCCCGTGTAGAAGCCGATGCGGCTGATGCCGTTGTGGATGGTGGAATTGTGCCCATGGCTCCAGTCCATCTTGAGCGTGTCGCGATGCGTGATGCCGGTCGGATGATCGGGACCCGGCTTCTTGTTGCCCACCCAGAGCGGGTCCCTGGGATCCAGGTTCTTGACCCGGTGATTCTCAACATAGACCTGGGGCACACGGTCATTGGTGGTCGGAAGCAGGAAACAGTAGTCGAAACCGATTTCAAGCGGTCCCGGCTTGAGCAGGTTGTTCCAGTCGGGACCATCCTCTCCTCCCAGTCCAAGGTGCCACTTGCCCACGACAGCCGTCTTGTATCCGGCGCCTTTCAGGAGCGATGCGATGGTCTCGGTTCCCGGCTTGATCACCGCAGGACTATTGGGTGGCGCGATGCCCGTGCCCTTCTGCCTGAATGCGTAGGTTCCGGTCAGGAACGAATGACGCGTCGGGGTGCAGGTGGAGGCCGAGCAGTAACCGCTCGTGAAGCGGATCCCCTCAGCGGCCAGCTGGTCGATGTGGGGCGTGCTGATCTCGGTGGCCCCGTAACAGGACAGGTCACCATAACCCATGTCGTCCGCCATGATCACAATGACGTTGGGCTTCCGGGCCGCGTGCAGGGAAAAGCCGAGGGCGACAAAGAGAAAGGGCACGAAAATCTTTCGAAGGTGCATCCCGGGAGCATTCCAAAACGAGCCCAAGTTGAAAACGCCGAATATCAGCAAAGGCCAGATCGAGAACCTGAGCCCCTAGAACCCTTCTCGTGGGTGGGCGTCACTCGCGTTGAGCGCATTTTTTGTTTCTGGCAAGGCACGAA
>CAZKNW010000708.1:0-2143 GCA_964554035.1 uncultured Verrucomicrobiota bacterium | reverse complement strand
GAGCCATTCATACTGCGGCGGGAGGCAAGGCTCTCGGTTCAACATCGTTCCGATTGCAGAAGACATCTCCTCGTTAAGGCGAATGCTTCGATTGCTGTAGTAAATGACACCATCCGATCCAGGGAACCTTCTCGACAGCATCACCTGCCGTGCCACTTCATCAGGTGCCCACTTTCCGGAATAGACGTTGCTGGCGGCCAGGCCCGGAACCAGGACCCGGTCCTTTCGGTTTTCACCGGACCACCATTTCATGAGGGGCATGAATCCCTGGTGCCTCGCATCCACAGACCAGTAAAGCTGCGGAGCGATGTAATCCAGCCAGCCCTGGTGCAGCCATTTTCTGGCATCGGCGTAAAGAGTGTCATAGGTGTCCAACCCCTTGATCCCCGGAGGATTTTCAGGCCGCCAGATACCAAAGGGACTGATGCCGAACTTTACCCAGCGTTTCTCCCGTTTGATGCGGTTGTAGAGTTGGTAGACGAAATAATTGATGTTCTCGCGCCTTCGATCTTCCCGCGACAGTTTTCCGCCTGAGGCCTGGTATTTGTTCCACGCCTGGTCGTCTGGAAACTCGACCCATCCCCTTCCATCGGCTCTCTTCACCTTGTAGGGGTAGAAGTAGTCATCCAGGTGGACTCCATCGATGTCATAGCGCCGCACGACATCAAGAATCACTTCCGTGGAGTGCTTCTGAGCATCGCCAAGTCCAGGGTCGAGCCACTCATAGGCCCCGTACTTCCTGACCAGTGAGGAATCATGCTTCGAAACATGAAGGTCTGAAGCGGGTGAATACTGTTTTGGGTGCCGGGCCCGGAAAGGATTGAACCATGCATGAAGCTCAATCCCTTTTGCATGGCAAAGCTCGATCATGTAGGATAGCGGGTCGTAAAAGGGTTCGGGGGCGAGCCCCATCCTTCCTGTCAGGTACTCCGACCATGGTTCCAACCGGGATTCGTACATCGCGTCGCAAGCCGTTCTTACCTGGAAGACGATGCAATTGAGCTTCAATCGTTCGGCATGATCCACGATCTGCCTGAGTTCAGCCTGTTGTTCCTCTGTGGAAAGCCCCGGCTTTGAGGGCCAATCGATGTTCGCCACGGTAGCCACCCATACGGCACGCATCTCCCGATCAAGAACGGGAGGCAGGTCTGCTGCGTTGGTATCAAGACAGAGAATGAAGCCGAAGGCGATCGTCACCTTCACTGCCTGCAGTAGCGTTCTGAAACGGCGGGAACCCATTAGAAAGCTGTAGCAATATCAGTCCCTATTTCAGAATCCAAGAATCGCCTGCATCAAAACATGATCCGTCCTCGATCTGGCGGCTTGACCACACCATTTTCGTTAGCATGATGCCGTCATGTCTCCCCTGAAAAGGTTTCTCGTCATGACTGGGCTTTACCAATGCCTCGTGATCACATCCGCATTTGGTTCAGAAGCCTTCGAAATTGCCCCACCCGACCCGAAGAGTCCTCCCCCACACTCAATAGACCAGCTTCCCAAGGGAAAGGAGGCCGATGGCATCATAGGTGATTTTGTTCTACGAAACGACAAGGTCGAGGCCGTGATCTCCCACAACGGTCACCTTCGCCGCGCGAACATGAGCACTTTCTACGGAGATGGCGGCATTACACCAGGATGCCTTTACGACCTTACACTCCGTGGTGCAGACAACGACCAGATCGTCATCTTTACCCCTTCCGGCCAGCAAGGATCCGTTTCCTACGTCCGAATTGCCAAGGACGGCGGTAACGGTGAAGCGATCGTCGAAACCGTTGTGACAGGTGCCCTCAATGGAGGGCTCTATAAGAAACATGAATATATCCTGAGGGATGGCTGGCAGGGTGTGCTGGTCATCACCACGCTCAGGAACGAGGCCAGCAAGGCGGCATCAGGGTCCGTCGCTGACCGATGGACGAAGTTTTCGAAGTCGGGAAAGTTCATGGGGATAACATGGGCTGACTCGGTCGATCCAGCCGATAAGGCCGGATATGCTTACAACTGGGTGAAGTGGGAAGGTTGTGAGCAACCGCCGAAGCAACTTGACCTGAAGCCGGGCCAGACGATCAAACTAGCCCGCTTTCTGGCCGTCGGGCAGTCGCCGGCCGAGGCCGTCGGAGAAGTTGCCTCCTTCGACGGCGATACC
>CAZKNW010000707.1:0-2144 GCA_964554035.1 uncultured Verrucomicrobiota bacterium | reverse complement strand
CGGGATCATTACCGTCTCAAGAACCAGGGATCGGACACGGCAATGGAGATACGAACGCTGCAACCCGAAGACTGCGACAAGATCGGACCGCTTCTACGTGAGATCTGGCTCGATGCCTACCACGGCATCCATACGGATGAGGAATTATTGGAACAGTCGCACAAGGTCCACACCCCGGAACTCGTTGCACGGGAGATCGACGATCCCAACACGCACAGCGTTGTTGCGATCAGCAATGGCCGAATCATCGGACATGCTCGAAGTAATCTAGTCGGTGACAGAGTGGATATTTACCGACTCTACGTCTTGCGTGCGTTTTACGGACAAGGAATCGGAAAGGCTCTCCTTCAGGAAGTGGAGACCTTTTTCGATGCCAAATACGAGGTCTGGACCGAGGTCTACGAAGAGAACAAGCGAGCGGTGGATTTCTACCTCTCACAGGGATATGAAATCATGGAACGAGCCACTGAAGTGCAGACCGAAGGCAAGGACGTCTACGAATACAAGATGCGTAAGATTCGGAAAAATGGCTGATCATGGGTTCACATAACCATTCGTAACAGAATCGCCTCATTGGCAATGGCAGATTCCACGATATCATCGCCCCAGCCTCCTTGTAAATGGAAGACCATGAAACACCTCACCACTTTGATCCTTCTCTCCTGCATGCTTGCCGTATCGTGCTCTGACAATCAGTCGGCTCAAGTAACCGATGAAAACGAAGCCCTTGGGCGGGCCACGGCACTGGTGGCAGAACTCAGTCAATCAGTTGACACCGACTACACGTTGTCTCCGGCCGTCTGGAACGACATCCCGGTGATCAGCATCACGGTCAATTCCGCCGACTCGGACTACATGCCGACAGTGGAAAGCATCCTGCGGTTCACAAGTTCGTTCGAGGGCGAGCTGCAATTGGCTGTCCAGAAGCCGATGGAGCCTTCGGACTCCGAGAAGGCTTCCGGGGTCAAGGACGGGATGTTCAGCCTGGCACATTTCGATGCCAAGACCGGGGAGCGCATTCCCTGAGGCCGGTCACCAACCATAGCCACCAAGTATCCCAGCAAGGCTTTCCTTAACCTTCATCCGATGTTGCCTCACGGTGGAATAGCGTCCACCTTCCTGCGCACATGATCGGCCTTGGAACCATGATCAACGTTGTGGCCATCCTGCTGGGTGGGCTCATCGGGCTTACCGCAGGCAAGCAGATGTCCAACAACCTGCAGATCACCATCCGCAACTTTCTCGGATTGGTGACGTTTCTAGTGGCGATTTCCATGATCTGGTCCGGCATCAAGAAATCAGAGAATGACCTCGCGCTCGTGGGCATTTCGATGCTCTCCCTCGTCCTGGGAGACGCGATCGGCAAGCTGCTGAAGATCCAGAAGCGCCTGAACAAGGCGGGCCAGTCCGCCACCGAGCGATTCAGCAAGGCCGCGACTTCCGGGGGAAAGAACTTCAACGAGGGATTCATCACCGCCACGCTGATCTTCTGCGTCGGTCCCATGTCGATCCTCGGTGCGATCGAGGATGGCCTTGGCAGCAATTTTTCCATTCTGGCCGTGAAGTCGGCAATGGATGGCCTCGCCAGCGTGGCCTTTGCCTCCACCTTCGGAGCAGGCGTTCTCCTGGCGGCCCTACCGGTCGGTGTCTACCAAGGAACCATCACCCTGTTGGCAGCGGCCCTTTCGGAAAACCTGTCCGACCCAATGATCGCCTCGATCGGGATCACGGGAGGCATGATTGTCATGATCCTTCCCATGATCATCATGAACCTCTACAAGGCACCCATCTCCGACTACCTGCCCGCCCTCGTGGTAGCACCGTTGCTGACACTTTGGTGGGTGGGATGAGAACAATTTGTTGAAATGGCACTGAAGGAAAAGATTCTCAGCAAGGAACAGCTCCAGCATTGGCGCCAGCAGGTGCGCGATGAAGGAAGGACCCTGGTGGTGACCAATGGCTGCTTCGACCTTCTCCACGCCGGGCATGTCACCTACCTCGATGAAGCCAAGCAACAGGGAGACCTGCTTCTTCTAGGCCTGAACAGCGACCGCTCCGTTCGTGAACTCAAGGGGCCAAGCCGTCCCGTAAACAGCGAGGGCGATCGCGCCACCGTGATGGCGGCACTGGAATCCGTGAACGCC
>CAZKNW010000706.1:0-2144 GCA_964554035.1 uncultured Verrucomicrobiota bacterium | reverse complement strand
GTTTGCAGTTGGAAAATCTCAAAAGAAGGCAAGAGCGTCAATGCCTTTTTTGGCTTCCACACGTATTGACATTGTATTGACACATTTCCTTAACAAACTTGCCCAACCCGTTACGGGGCAGACATCTTCGAAAAACGGGCTTTTGCTTGAAAAAATCCTCAAAATGTTGCGATTAGAGCCCCTTTTCTGGGATTCTGAAGCATGCACGTCATTCACAAGGGCAGGAGGAGAAAGTTTCGTACCGTATCCTATTTGAGGAAATCCAATGAGATCGTCCTGATTGAGCAACGTCTTCTGCCTCATGAGTTTAAGCAAATCCGCCTGAAAACTCCCCAACAAACGGCGAAGGCGATCACCGACATGGTTGTGCGGGGAGCAGGCGCCATCGGTGCCACTGCCGCGTTTGGGCTCGCTCAGGGGATTTGCGCCTTTTCCGGCAAGGATCTTGGCAAGCTGAAATCGCACGCTGCAAAGATCGGTCATCTCCTGAAGGCGGCCCGGCCCACAGCGGTGGATCCCATGAATGCCGTCAACGCCATGCTCAAGGAGCTCGAATCCGAGAAAACAGTCGCTGCCTACCGGAAAGGTGCCATACGACTGGCCGAGGCCTTTGCGGATGAGGATGTCGAGCACTGCTCCGCCATTGGTGAACTCGGAAACAGGCTCATCAGGAAGGACATGAAGATCCTGACCCACTGCAACGCGGGATGGTTGGCCTTCGTCGATATCGGCTCGGCCACGGCGCCCCTCTACGCCGCGAAGAGGGCTGGAAAGCAGATCCACGTCTACTGCGATGAAACCCGCCCACGTTGCCAGGGCGCCTCACTGACCGCTTGGGAACTAGCCCAAGAAGGTGTTTCCCATGAAGTGATTCCCGACAATGCCGCCGGGCACCTCATGCAACGTGGAGAGATCGACATGGTCATCACCGGGGCCGACCGAGTGCTCGGCCGTAGCGGAGAAGTCACCAACAAGATCGGGACCTACACCAAGGCAGTGCTGGCCAACAGGCACGGGATTCCCTTTTACGTGGCCATCCCCCTGTCCACGATCGATTGGGAATTGAAGGACGGCATGGAGATTCCCATCGAGGAGCGGGACGAATCCGAAACGCTGGGAGCATGGGGCATCAATGAAAGGGGAAGGCGCAGCTACGTCCGAATCGCCAATCAAGGTTCCCACGGCCGGAATCCCGCCTTTGATGTAACCCCCCCTGAACTGGTCACAGGCATCATCACACCCGTTGGAATCATGAAGCCCACCCAGCTTTGGAAAAAACGTCGCCAACTCGGTTGGAAGCAGGACCAGGTCAGTTCCGCTTCTTGACCTCGGCCAGGAAGGAGGAGGTAGGAAAGTATTTTCCCGGACAGGCCGTATGGCGTCGGTGGATCAACGTGTGTGTCTTGACGGCGGAGGACTTCAAGCGACACCGGGCCAGGAGGTAGTCGACCAGGGCGTTGAGGCTCTTCATCTGGGCGGCGCTGGGGCGTGATACCTCAAAATTGCCCACCAGGCAGATGCCCAGGCTCTTCGCATTCAAAGATTGCTTGGCGAGGTGTCCGCCATCCAGCTGCTTGGTCCACCGGGCACCAATATATATCTCTCCATCCTTGAGGTCCCCCGCCTTTCCATTCCCGATGATGAAATGATAGGCGAGGCCGTTTTCCATCCTTCTCACCTTGCGGTGATAGTACTCCATCCCCTTGACCGTACTGTTGGGCGCAGCAGTGTGATGCACCACCAGATACTTCCAGCGCCCGCTGCGCACGCTCGTCCGGTCCAGTTTGTCCTCAATGGACGAAGGCAGCTGTTTCTTGGGGTTGGCCGAGCTCCCGGGGATGATCAACCTCTGCCCAATCCGGATCAGGTTGGGGTTCTTGATGCCGTTGTAGTCGGCAAGGCTCCTCTCCGACACGCCGTATCGATCCGCAATGGACCCGAGAGTCTCATTCTTCCTGACCAGGATGCGGATCGTCTCCTCAGGTTGTTTTTCGTTCGTTTCGGAAACAGGGGTCTTCATGGCGAGATCCGAGGGATTCACCGTCAATCTCTGCCCCACATAAATGGTGTAGGGCTTCTTGATTCCATTCAAACCGGCAAGGGAAGTGAGTTTCATGCCATGCTCCTCGGCAATGGACCCGAGC
>CAZKNW010000705.1:0-2150 GCA_964554035.1 uncultured Verrucomicrobiota bacterium | reverse complement strand
GTGGCCCCCGGAGGCGGGGCACTCTTAGAAGAAAATCCGAAACAGGCTGAAGGATGGAATGGAGGCGAAGGCCCTCCGAATCCGGCAGGTCCATCACAAGGTCATGAACAGGAATGGCCTCCAGCAGATGCCCTTCGACAAGCCGGGTGACCAGACAGTCATGATCCTTTTCCGCCTGCCCTTCGCCATCGGAAGGATGATCGTGGGAAGAGCACCCAGGTTCGTGGTGATCGGGCCCGTGATGAAGCCATCCATGCAGGGAAGGATTGGCCGCTGCCAGCAGCGCAAGACACAGCCCGGCGATCTGAATCATCGCCAAACCAGCCTTCAGGACACTGGATCGCATTAGTCTCATTCCTGCAAACAGGTTGCATTTAAGCATTCATCGAGCCAGAAGCAAGCCACAAAAAAGAAGGAGACCTGAAACGCTCAGGCCCCCTTTTGTTGGTTTGGATGTGAGAAGCAATTCGCAGGGACTATTCGATCCGGCGTCCCCGATAAAGTCGTGGCCTGGAAGTGGTCCTTGGAGCCGGCTGGGCAGCACGGGGAGCGGGACGCAATTCCGGCTTGGATACCTCTTGTTCAGCATTCTGGGGCGGGTTCATCTTTGGAATGGAAGGAACGACCTTATGAGACACAGGCGCCGGGGCACCATTGCCATTGACCCCGTTCAATTCGCCCCCGGTCTGCAGGACACTGTTGATGTGGTTGAAGGCCGCCGTCGTGGCCATCCGGAGTGCCGGGTAATTCATGTTGTCATGGGAAAGGACGTTGAGGATTCCTTCCCCTCCCAGCTTGGAGTAGATCCAGTAGCCCTCCATCTTGAGCAGGATCTCATCGTAGTCACCCAGCTGCGATGCCAGGGCCTCGAAGAGACTGCCGATCCTCCTGCCGAGTTCCTCAAAGATCTCGGAGGAGAACAAGGGAGGCATCTCCTTCGCGACAAGGTGTCCATCCTTGTCGGTGAAAAAGCTCCCCTCAACTCCGGGGATATCCTTGAGCGTTGCGAGATAGTTAGCCATTGACGGATTCCTTTCTTACTTCCTCGACCAGATTGCCGAGATTTCCCTTGGGGTTGGTAAGGACACACACACAACTTTCATCGTCCAAGACGACGCACACACCCTTCTTCTGCATGCCCCTGATCTCAATCTCCTGGAGGTTCTGCAGTCCCATGCTGGCTCCTATATGTTTCGCCATCTCCACAACAAAGGCAAAGGTCTGCTGCATGGCCTCCTGCCTTTTACCCTGTCCTCCAAGTAGACAGCAGTCCTCGCTGAAGTGGACGATGTCTGTCACGTTCGGATCCTTGGTGATCCGTGATATGTATTTCTCTTCCATGGTTTCCGGCCTGGGTAGGGGAATCACCTTGGCGGCCTCGCCTTGGGATTCCTTGGGTTTGAGAATGGCGTGGGTCTCATCCAGTCGCCTCGCCGCCTCAAGGACGATGGCCTCCCAGGGGGAGTGAATGGACTCCTCCTGGGTGACGCCATCTTCCTCTATGAAGAAACTACTGTCCCTCCACGAGACGAGTTGATAGACGGCCTCCGCACCGAGCAGATCATCGCACTCGGCGTGGACCATCTGTCCACTTGCGAAGTAGATGAACCCGACTCCCTCGTCAGACTCCACCTTGATGCAACACCGCTTGAACATCAGGCACTCAACCTGGATCAGGTCGGTGAGCCTTGTGCCCTTCGCAACCGGCGTCCACCTGCGTTTGCTTTCCTTTCCACGCACTGGAACGTCTTTCTTGGATGCGGTGTTTGCTGGCATTTGAGTCTCTTGTTACGGGTTTGAGCCGATCAATCAGGCCGCCGACTCCCTCAGGGCGGGTTCCTCGGCCTCCATCGCTGTGGCCTCAAGAGCCGGCTCTGGAGCAATCGGGAAATCCGGGTAGGCCTCGTGACCGTGCTCGCCGATGTCCAGACCTTCGATTTCCTCATCTTCAGAGACACGGAGTCCCATCATGGTCTTCACGTTGGCAAAGAGGACGAACGAGAAGGCAAAGGTGAAGAGACCGATGGCTACGACACCGATCAACTGGTGCTTGAACTGTTCGAAACCCGCCTTGTCACCAAAGATACCCACAGCAAGGGTGCCCCAGATGCCACAGACGAGGTGGACCGAGATGGCCCCCACCGGATCGT
>CAZKNW010000704.1:0-2160 GCA_964554035.1 uncultured Verrucomicrobiota bacterium | reverse complement strand
TGAAGAACCAGAAGCTCATCGAGAAGATCCTGCTCAAGGACTTCCCGGACATCGCCGTGCTCGGTGAGGAGGGCACCATTGGCGACCTTCAGTCCGAATACCGCTGGGTCGTGGACCCCATCGACGGAACCGTGAACTTCGCCTACGGCTTTCCCCATGCAGCGGTCTGCATCGCATTGCAGCGTCGTTTGCCGAAATCCCCCGCCAAGGCCAAGGAGTTTCCCGACCTCAACTACGAGACGGTCGTAGGCGTCATCTATGATCCCTTCCTCGACGAACTCTTCACCGCCATCCGCGGACAGAAGGCGCGCCTGAATGGCCGGATCCTGAAGGTCAGCCAGAGGAAGGAACTGCGGGAGGCGATCGTGGCGGTGGGCTTTGCCAAGAAGAAGGCGACGCTTGATGAAATCCTGCCTGCCTTCAACCGGCTCATCTACAAGATCCGGAAAGTACGAATGATGGGCTCGGCGGCGCTTTCCATGGCCTATGTCGCGGCTGGAAGGATCGATGCCTATCGCGAAGTAGGCATCCGGCTCTGGGACATCGCTGCGGGGGGGCTGTTGATCGAGTGCGCAGGAGGCGATTTCCACAACACGCCGATGGATGCCGACCACACCTACCGACTGATCGCCAACAACGGGCACCTGCGGAACAAGATCAAGCGGATCATCGGCTAGTTGCGCATGAAGCCCGAACCAGGGCTGGCCACCCGCCAGCTTCCATTCTCCTTGCGATAGTAGAGACCCTCGATGACCCCCTCTTCGGTCTTGTAATCCACGCGCTCAATCCGGCCGAAGAAGTCCACCTTCACCTTGTCCGGCTTCTTTCCCACATGGTTGCTGAAGAATCCCATGACACTGGACTTGAGCACGTCCATACCCCTGCCGGGAAAGGTGGATTCATGCGTCTCCACCAGGTCGGGGTAAAAATCCTCATTTCGAAGCACCTCCGCGGCGGCCCTCTGGGCGACCTCTTCATGGAACCGGCCCAGCGACCGCCGGTTGATCTCCTTCAACAGCAGCATGCCAAGCACGAAGACCAGGGCGCATACCGCGATCAGGCGTGAGGATTTGTCGATTTTTTCCCTGAACGTCATGTCAAAGGCTTCGCCGTTCTTCTACCGGAACAAATTCATCGAGTCGAGCTTGGGCCGGAACTTCGCCGTTTTCCGGCTTGCCCGGCCCGTCCAAAAACGACACAACCCCTCTCGACCCCGAACAGGATTCATCATGCCCAGAAAACTCAGCACCATTGCACCGGACTGGTGGGACTACACCACCCTCGAGGACGACATCATTCGCGACGCCGCCAGCTTGGGCGTCAAGGACCTTGAACAACTCTCACGTCCCGGATTCAAGGTGGTCATGTATGACACCCTTGAGGATTTTTACCTCGCGGAGGCCCTTGAATACATCGCCGCATGGCGACAGGCGACCGCCGACAACCCGGTGGGCATCTGTGGCCCGATCGGCCCGACCGAGCAACTTCCACTCGTGGCCAGACTGGTCAACGAACTGGGACTCAACCTGGCCAACGCCCACTTCTGGGGAATGGACGAGTGGTATCAGGACGGCAAGGAGGTCTCGATGGATCATCCCCTCTCCTTTGAGAAGGCAGACCGCGCCATGTGCTTCGGAAAGATCGAACCGGAACTGGCCATGCCCGAGGAGAATCTCCACTTCCCCAAGGCCGATACGGATCCCTACATCAAAAGCTACGACGGCGTCCGTTGCGCGGTCATGCAGGGAGGTCAGGGAGACATCAAGCACTGGGCCTTCAATGACCCTCTCCGCCGTGATGGTGACTTCAAGGATGCACCTCCCTCACCGGAGGAATACCGCAAGCTCGGCACCCGGATCGTTGAACTGCACCCGGTCACACTTGCCCAGAACGCCCGGACCTCCGGAGGTGGCAACATTTCGCTCGTGCCCCAGCAGGCCATCACCGTGGGCCCCCAGGAAACATGGAAATCAGAGAAAGTCTCCATCTGGCAGGCCGGAACCCATGACAATGCCTTCGGCCAACGTTTGACCGCATTGATGATTTCCAAGGGCATCCCCGATTCGTCCGTCCCCATGTCCCTTCTCGCGGATCATCCGAACGTCCAGTTCAACTACTTCCGTGGCGGTCTCGGATCCTGCGATGTCGAAATGCACTGAA
>CAZKNW010000703.1:0-2160 GCA_964554035.1 uncultured Verrucomicrobiota bacterium | reverse complement strand
TCCAGGACTTCCGTTCCCTTGGGCGGCTACTTCGTGGACGACGTCCAACTCACCATGATCAAGCAACCGAAATTGCCCGTTCAGGTCGTGAGCAGATGAACACAAGATACAAGAAAAGATCTCGAAACATGAACAGAGGCACTACCAGGTCAGCGGCAATGATCCTGCTCTTCAGCATCGCGGCGCTGCTCCACGCCGAAGAACCCCGGTTCCAGTCCGAGCTGTTCAAGACAGGGAAACTAGTCTACTCCGACGACTTTAACGGCAAACTGAACAACGATCGCTGGGGTGCCCCCAAAGGCAAATCGCTCATGGCTGGGCAACTGGTGGTCGAACCGCAGTTCAAAGACGCAGAAGAGGCCATGAAGAAGCTCAAGCGCGACCATCATCTCGGACTGGAGCCGGTCGCTCACCTCAACAAGATCCCGGAAAAATTTGTCTGCCGCCTCCGCTACAAGTGGCAAAAACCGGAGCTCAGTCCCGGTCGTCCCTCCTTTCAAATCGGCCATCACATGATCGGCCTCGGCATCCTCGAAGGTGGAGGACACAGGATCAAGCTGCCTGACGGCCCCTCTTTTCAAGAGCCCACCTCCGGCATGAAACTCAATGAATGGATCGATCTGGTCATCGAATACAAGAAGGGCACCCTCCGAATCGAGGTCAATGGCCACGGGAAAACCTACCGGCATGCCAAGGTCAGCATCGAGAACAAGAAAGACAAGCTTGGCCCCCGATTCACCTTCAAGGGAGGCCCGGATTGCCGGATCGTCTTCGACTCCGTCCGGCTCTGGGAGTGTGACCAATAGACGATTTTTTTCGTCAAGATCCATCGAGTAATGCAGCAATCAACAGGACACCAGTCCATGAATCCGAAACTCACCAAACGTCACTTTCTCCGCGGAACGGGAGCACTCATTGCGCTTCCAACCCTGGAATCCATCGGCTTTCGTCCCTTCGCTTCGGCCGCAGCCACCGCGCCCACCTCGCCTCCCAAACGCGCCGTCTTCATGGGCATCGGTTTTGGCGTCACGAAGGAAACCTGGTTTCCCGACATCAATCAGACAGGAGCCGATTATGCTCTTCCCGAAGGCCTCGCTCCCCTGGCCCGCCACAAATCGGACTTCACCGTGGTTCAGGGTTGCTCGAACCAATACAGCAATGAGGCGCACTGGGGCAGCACCTTCTGGCTCACCGGAGCCAATCGCTATTCCACCCCCGGCCAGAACATGGCCAACAGCATCTCCGTCGACCAGGTCGTCGCGCAACAACTGGGCGGAGACACCCGATTCTCCTCCCTCCAGCTCAACGGTTCCGAACTCCAGGGCCACGGCCCGGGTCTTTCCCTGACCTGGGATCAACGCGGCAAGCCGGTCGCCGGCCAGGACGACCCGGTCCAGGTCTTTCACAAGCTTTTCTCCGCGGATGAAATGCCACTGGAACAGCGTCAGGCAGCCATTGCGGAGAATCGCAGCGTGCTGGACGCGGTCCTCGTCGACGCCAAACGCGTCCAGCGGGGTCTTACCAGGACGGATACCGACAAGCTCGATGAGTATTTCCAGGGCATTCGTGACATCGAGGTCCGCCTGGGCAAGGAAGAGGACTGGCTCGACGTGCCCAAGGCAAAGGCTCCCATCGATCAACCCAAACCCGGCCTCAAGGGCCTGGATGAAATCAAGGTGATGTACGATCTCATCGTCGCCGCCCTGCAGACCGACAGTACCAGGGCCATGACCTACAGGCTGCCGGGGCAGTCGCTCCTGCAGAGCCTCGACCTCAAGCCGAGCGCCCACAATGTGAGCCATTATTCGCCGGGGGCCCGGATGGAGGCGTCCCAGGCGAGGGACAAGGCCCATAGCGAACTCCTCGCCCACCTCATCGACCGGCTCAAGGCCACGAAGGAAGCCGACGGGTCGAGCCTCTTCGACCACACCTCGGTGGTTTTCGGATCAAACATCAGCTCCATCCACTACCTCACCAATTGCCCGACCCTCCTCGCTGGAGGCGGAGCCAACCTGAAACTCGGGCAGCATCTCGTCCTGCCCAAGGACACCCCCTTATGCAACGTTTGGCTGACCCTGCTCAAGGGCATGGGCATTGACGCGGAACGTCACGGAGACAGCTCGGGAGTGGTGAATCAACTACTGGCCTAATTCATCAGCC
>CAZKNW010000702.1:0-2161 GCA_964554035.1 uncultured Verrucomicrobiota bacterium | reverse complement strand
CCTCGAACCCGATGAGCCAAATCCGTTGCCTAAAGAATGCTGGTCGCATTCTTACCATCTTTCTCGCATGGCCCTGTGCTGCGCTCTCCTGTGGCGCCGTTTCGTTCCAGAGCGGAACTGCCCAACTGGGTAACGCAGTTCACTACCATGCGCTCAAAGAAACTCCTGGCACCTATCATCTGGTCCAGCAAACACGTGACAATACTCTGGTTCTCACCCCCAACGAAGGCTTCTTTCCGCGCCTAGGCCTGACAGCCGCCGGAGAAGGATCCGTCCCGGATGTCGGTGATCTCAACAAGGGGCAAAGTTTCGATCATATCGAGGGTTGGGACACCGGCGACATTGCCGAATGGGCCGTCTGGATCCCACAGGAGGGCGAGATTGAGATTCAAACCGGATGGACAACCACATCACAGTCCGGGCGTTTCGCAATCACCATCGGCGACCATACCCAAGAAACCACCGCAAGGAACAAGCAATGGCATCTCAAGATCAGCAAACCCGGTTTTCACCTGATTCGGGTCACCTGCCTCGAGACGCCGACGAACGACTCCGCCCTTCGCTACCTGACCGTTCAAGGAAGCTGTGTCCGGGAAGGAGCCGTCATTCGCAAAAGGTGGCGACCGGCTGCCGCTCACACGCGGTTCTCCAGTCCCGAGCTTTCCAATGGGGTCCGAATCTGGATCATGGAAATGGATGCCGTGCCAGGTGATCTCGATTTCTACGCGCCCATCACCACCCCCTTCGGATACTACGGCCCATCATGGAACGCTGATGGAACCGTCAAGCCTGGCATCAACTTTTCACTGTGGTCCTACGGACGCAACAAACCGGAACCTCCGGTCGAGCAACTTTCACATCTCCTAGCCATTGGAAACCCGGATGCGACTTTTGGCGGATTCGGACACGAGGGCACCGGTGTCAAGATTCGGAATTGGGAGCCCTTTGAGGGCAGGCAGAACCAGCGCCAGGCATTCGCCCTCCGGCTCGAACCCGGGGAACAATACAACACCTTCTACAGTTACTTCTATGCCAGCGACGAGAAGCGATGGCGGCTCTTTGGAGTCGGACGCAAATGGGCCAATGGGAAACCCATTGAATCGCTCACTCCTGGTAGCTTCGTCGAGGTTCCAGGGCCACCTCAAAGACAAAGGACCGGTTCCACGGTTCGCCGTATGCGCTATCGGGGGTGGGTCTCCAGAGAGGGGCGGCAATGGGAACGCCTGACCATCATGAAAATGGGGGATATCGACAAGCAGACCGGGCTCACCTACACCGACAGGGGCGTCGAAGCCGATGGCTGGTTCTTCATGGAAACAGGGGGATGGACCTTTCGCCAGGCTCCTGAAAGAGACATACAGATCCCGGAGATCACTCAAGACACTCCTGATTATCTGGCTCCGACCAAGGTTCAGGCACTGCTGCAAATTCCTTCCGCCGTTTCCGTTGCGGCGGCTGTTCGCACCCCTGATGGAGTCGAGCTGGAGTATTCCATCCATAATGCCAGGGGCAACGCAACGGTAACGCTTTATCACGGCTCCTCCGACGGCTTGACATTGCCTGAAAAATGGATGGCCAAGACCGAACTCCCTTCAGCTGCCGAGGGATCCAATCGCGTCACCATCCGCTTACCCAGATCCTCCAAGAGGCTGAGACTCCTGCTGAAGAATTCGGAAGGACAATTCTGGAGTCTTGAAACGACCGAGATCCGTTAGTCACCACTTCTTCAACAGTTTACCAGCACCGCAAGAAGCCCTATCGTTCGTGCCCGCAAGAATGGAAGAACGCTTCAACAAACACACGGCCTTGGCGGCCGTCATTGCCCAGATGAAGGAGGACCTCAACACCCATGCCAGGTCCTCTATGGAAGCCCGGGAGGGGGCGACCCACTCGGAGGTCAAGTCCGAAGGAAAATACGACACCCGAAGCACGGAATCCTCCTACCTCGCAAGGGGACATGCCATGCACTTCGAGGCCATGAGGGACGATCTCGCCGAACTCCAATCCTACCGCCTTCCTGAGTTTGGACCCCGGGATACGGTGAACAAGGGAGCCCTCGTTGGAATTACGCTCAGGGGATTCACCGAGCTCTACTTCATCCTCCCGAAAGGTGGTGGCATCGAGGTTCGAGTGGACGGCATTCAACACGACATTGTGGTCA
>CAZKNW010000701.1:0-2161 GCA_964554035.1 uncultured Verrucomicrobiota bacterium | reverse complement strand
CCCGCTGCTGGGAAGCCTCTTCAAGCAGAAGGACACCAGCGACGAGAAGGTGGAGCTGATTGTCCTCATCCGCCCGACGGTGCTGCCGAATCCTTCCGATGCGGCCATCTTCGCCAAGCAGCAGAAGGAGTCCCTCTCGGGAGTCTCGCTGGCGGAACTCGAGATCCTCAAGGAGGAGGCCAAGGCGGCTGCCATCAATCGCAAGGCGATCTCCGATTTCAAGGAGAAGGAGCAGGAGGACATGAAGGCGCTGATGGAGGAGGAGGAGAGGAAGTCAGTGCTTGAATCGAAGCAGCGCGCCCTGGATGCCCGCAAGGCAGCCCGTGGCCGGCGTCCGTGAACAGGCCAAGAAAGGGTGGATGGATGTCCAGCTAGCCTCTTGCGCTGGATCGACACCTGAATCATGATGGACGGCTCATGAGTTTGGCTTCTTTACCCACTGAAATCGAAGATCCGGTCAACAAGGAGATCCTTAAGATCTCGGAAGACCGTCTGCAGGGCTTCCAGAAGGATCCCATCGGCGAAATCTCACGTCAGTCCGGCGTGGAGGAGCAGGTGGTGATCGATCGCATCAAGGCCATGCTGGAGGCAGGGACCATCCGTCGTGTCAGGCAGACGCTGCTGGCCACCAACCTGGCCAAGGGTGCCCTGGTCGCGTGGGAGATCGGGCAGGACCAGCTGGACGCCGGTTTCAACTACCTTTTCCAGAAGGATCCGTTTTCCGGCCATGTGGTGACACGGTCAACCGACACAGCATCAGCCGGATCCACCTACAAGCTCTGGACGACGCTGAAGGTCCCGCAGGGCTTTTCCATGACCAAGCATTGCCGGCATCTTGGCGTGATCATCGGCGTTTCCCACTTTCGCCTGATGCCGGCCAAGCGTCTCTTCACACTGGGAGTCGGGCACATGAGGCGCCGTGGCATGGAGCCGGGCAGTCGCGCTGATGAACCCGCCGAAGCGGTGGAGGTGTCGGTGGTCGACCTGACCGATCACGAGTGGAGAATCCTCACCGCGCTGAAACGAGAGTTCGAGGTGGATGAAATCTGTCGCGACATCTGGGCGGCACGTGCCGAGGAGGCGGGTGTCTCCCAGGAGGAGTTCCATCGGGTGGCGGAGGACCTGAACAAGCGCCGGGTAGTGGGGCGTTTTTCGACATTCCTGGAGCATGTGAAGCGGTTGAAGACCGGGGAACGGGTCACCAAGTTCAATGCACTCTTCCACTGGGCGGTGCCTCAGGGCATGGAGCTCAGGGCGGGCGGTGAGGTGGGGCGCCACGACATCATGACCCATGCCTACTGGCGGGAGGGCGGTCCTGAGTTCAAGAACGTCAATGTCATGGGCGTCGCCCATGGGACCGACAAGGAGATGGTCCTCAAGCACAAGGCCGCCATCGATCAACACCTGGAGGAGGCCGGTATTCCGGTGGAATACACCAATGTGTTCTGGGGAGGCCGGAGTGAGATCAAGCCATCCGAGATCTCTCCACTTGCCTATGTGGACTGGTGCCGGGAGCAGGGGCTGGATCCCGAGCAGATGCGCCCTGATTCAGATGACGAACTCTGAGGCGGGGAGCTATTTCACCAGGACCATGGTGACTCCCTGAAAGAGCCGGTCGCTGATTTTCCAGCGTAGCGGGCGGGGTAGCAGGCCCACGAGGGACTCAGCGAAAAGGGTTGCCGCGTTGGCGAGGGCATTCATGCGCGCCTTTCCAAACCGATAGGTATACCACTTTGAAAATCCCGCCTTCCTGGCCACGTCCGCCAGTTCCCTGAAGGTCCATTCCTTCAGGTGAAAGGCTTCCGGTGTGGTGCAGAAATGGGCGGAGATGTCATGGGGGCCCGAGAACCGGTGGGGCGTTGAGAAGATGTATTTCCCGCCCGGCTTCAGGAGTTTCACCGCCATTTCGAAATGGAGTGGGATGTCATCGGGGTGAAGGTGCTCGATGAACTGGTAGCTGAAGGCCATGTCGGCCGCGCCCACGGGAAGATCCACGTTGTAGCCGTCATACACGATCAGGTTGAAGTTCTCTGGATTGTCGCTTGAGTCACCACTTTGGTCGGAGATGTCGATCGCGTCCACACGCCTCACATGTTTGCAGACTTCAAAAGCCAGTCGGCAGTCTCCGGGTGCGAATTCCACGAAGGATTCCACTCCCTCA
>CAZKNW010000700.1:0-2168 GCA_964554035.1 uncultured Verrucomicrobiota bacterium | reverse complement strand
CCTGAAAAGCACGAAAAAAAATCCATATCCGGAATCGCAACCATCTCGAATAGAACGAACTGGAACAGCGTTACACCCCGGACTTGCACCCAACACCCCTGATCCTTCAATCTCCCACCGTCCCTATGAAACGGCCATTGCTCATTCTTCTCGTTGCGCTCATCTCGCTTCCCTGCCTGGCAGAGGAAAAACATTCCGACGAAGCCCCAAAGATCATCGGCAAGGTGGAACGGCGCTCACCCAAGCTGGACCGGCTGATCGCTCCGGACACCAAGATCGAACTCCTGGCCGAAGGCTTTGAATGGTCAGAAGGTCCCATCTGGAGTTCACGAGAGAACGCGCTCCTCTTCTCGGACGTCCCGGAGAACAAGGTCTACCGCTGGTGCTCCAAGAAGGGCCTCAGCACCTTCATGAAGTTCTCAGGCTATACTGGAGTGGTTCCCAAGAAGGGTGGCATCGGATCAAACGGCCTGGCCGTCGACCGCAATGGCGACCTCATCCTGTGCCAACAGGGGAACCGGAGGCTCGCGAGACTGAACAGCAAGGGCCGCATTGAGCCCATCGTGGAGACCTTTGAGGACAAGCACTTCAACAGCCCCAACGACCTGGTGGTAGCCAGAAACGGTGACATCTACTTCACCGACCCTCCCTATGGCCTTCCCGGCAAGCATGATGATCCGGCCAAGGAGCTACCCTATGCCGGCGTCTTTCACCACAGCCACAAAGGCGAAACCCGACTCATTATCGCCGACCTCACCTTTCCCAACGGCATCGCCCTCTCCCCCAATGAGAAGACCCTCTACGTGGCCGTCTCCGATCCCTCATCCACCCGGCTCATGGCCTACGATGTGAAACGCGACCGTTCTGTCGCCAACGGACGCGTCTTCTTCGATGCCCAGGCGCTGTCGGAAGCCGGGGGTGTTGGACTTTGTGACGGTCTCAAGGTCGACAAGAAGGGCAACGTTTTTCTGACCGGGCCCGGCGGCGTGCTCATCCTCTCGTCCAAAGGCGAGCATCTCGGCACCCTCAGCACCGGTGAAAAGATCGCCAATGTTGCCTGGGGCGACGACGGCAAGACGCTCTACATGACCTCTGACATGTATCTTTGCCGGATCAAGACCAAGACCAGCGGGCTCTGATTCAGGCCAGCACCATGTTACAACGAGTCGTCCTCATCCTTCTCCTAAGCGCCACCCTGATTCAAGCGGAGGATTGGCCGCAGTTTCTGGGAATTCACCGCAACGCTGAATCGGGAGAAACCGGACTGCTGACGAGCATGCCAAAGGACGGCCCCGGGGTCGTCTGGAAGAAGACCGTCGGCACTGGCTACAGCGCCCCTTCAGTGGCAGCCGGCAAGCTCGTCCTGCATCATCGGGTCGCCAATCTGGAGGTCGTTGAATGCCTTTCCAAGGAATCCGGTGAACGTCTCTGGCGGCATGACTACGCATGCCGCTACCAGGACCCATTCGGCTACAACAACGGCCCCCGTTGCAGCCCCCTGCTGACCGACAAGCGGTGCTACACCTACGGGGTGGAAGGCGTACTCAAGTGCCTTGATCTCGAAACCGGAAAGGTCCTCTGGGAACGTGACACACAGAAGGAATGGAAGGTTCCCTCCGCCTTCTTCGGTGTGGGCAGCACCCCCTTGCTGGAAAAGGATTCCCTGATCGTCATGGTGGGCGGCCAGCCCAATGCCACCATGGTCAGCCTCGACGCCAGGACCGGAAAGACGCAATGGGAGGCGGTCGGCCAGAAGACCTGGGAAGGCACCGCCAAGCTCGGCTGGCCCGGTGAACCTCCCGTGCGTTGGGACGGTTATGAGAAACTGGCCAGCTATGCCTCCCCGATTGCCGCGACCCTCCATGGAAAACGCCACCTCCTTTGCTTTGTGCGGCAGGGCATGGTTTCCATTTCTCCCGAAGACGGAAGCGTCCGTTTCAAGCGCTGGTTCCGCCCCCGCGTGAATGAGTCGGTCAATGCCATGACCCCGATCGTCATCGACAACCAACTCTTCTTCTCCACTGCCTACTACGCCGATGGCTCGGTGCTCATGGAGATCCAGCCGGACGGAAGTGCAAAGGAGGTCTGGAGCACCTATGAGCGCCAGAAGAAGGACCGACGCCACCCGCCGGTCATGGAGATGCACTGGGCGACGCCGGTTTATCACG
>CAZKNW010000699.1:0-2169 GCA_964554035.1 uncultured Verrucomicrobiota bacterium | reverse complement strand
TTTTTTTACGCCCAAAAGTAGTATGAACACGCTTTACTACTATTGTTATGTTTCAGGACTGGTTTTGTTAGGTTTCTGAAACCACATCGACCTCGGTTTTCGGCAATGGTGCACGGCGCATTACGCATCAGGTCAGGGGCAATCGCGGCGGCCAAGAACCACTTACAAAGACCGGGCTGTATCCTTCTATGTCTCTTCATCATACGAGAGTTGACCCTGCCACCTCGAGACAGTTGATGTGATGATCTCTGAAACGATTCGACAAGCTTTGGTGAGCGCCCCGTTTTTTGAGTGTGCGAGTGTCACGTAGCGCTTTAACTCCGGCGAGATCACTTTTGCTGCCTGTAGTCGACCAGCGCGCAGTTCGTCGTGAAAGGCAAAAGGACCGAGCAGCGCATACAAATTCTGGTTGTCTGTCACAAGTGATTTCTGTAGACGCAATGAATCGGCTTCCACTGTGGTGCTGAGGGTAATGCCTTTGCTCTTGGCAGTCTCGTCCAAGATCGAGCGCCAATAAGAAGGTTTTCTGGGCAATACCAGTGGCAGACCTTTGAGTCGTTTGAACTCGACAGTGGCTGGCATGGTCAGCGGGAGTCCAGGACTGGATACCAAGTAGGTGTTGGCCGTCGAGAGCAAGACCTCGTCAGTGTTGCTTGGTTTTTCGTAGCGGAACAGGATTGCCATATCAACGGCGCCTGTATCCAGAAGTGCATCCAGCTCGCCGCCTTGCCCCTCGCGGACATTGATTTTGACTTGAGGGTAGTTATGCTGCAGCTGCCTGTAGACCTCCGTCATGAGTGGTGTGGCAGCCGAGGGAATGATTCCCAGACGAACTTCTCCGCGGGGAATTCCGGCGTTGTCTCGCAACTCGTTGATCAATGAGTCGGTGTCATTGAGCCAAAAACGAACCTTTCGCGCTGTGTACGCCCCGTACTCCGTCAGCTCTACCCCACGTCCCGTGCGGCGAAACAAGACACCTCCGCAGTGCTTTTCTAGTTGACTGATCTGACGACTGATGTGGGATTGGGCGGTTTGGCGCTGGATCGCGACTTTGGTGAAGCTACCCAAATCAGCCACCTCGAGAAATAAGCGAAAGTCGGCAATTTGCATGATTTTGATATGCCTAAATAGGCATTTCTGAAATGACAAATTTGATTCTATACGTATGTCATAGCCCGCCCTAAACTAAATTTAGTTTGTTAGTCATGTCAGCAATTGACGCTCAAAAAAGTGCGGGAGTAGTATGCGATTTGTTAGTTTTGAAAGCGGTGGTGAGGCGAGCTATGGGGTGTGGCAGGATGAAAAGTCCTGGCTGCAAGCCCCAAGTGATTTCGTCGCGAAGTACCCAGATTTGAAGTCTGTAATTTCGGCGGGGCAATTGAGTCAGCTCGTAACGGCTACCAGGGTTGCAGGTCGCGTCATTCAAGCGGGCAGCGCTAAGCTGTTACCCGTGATACCTAACCCAGGAAAAATTTTCTGTGTCGGTCTCAATTACAAATCGCACGTGGCGGAGATGAAGCGCGCCGACAGTGAGTTTCCCGCGATCTTCATCCGCTTTGCAGACAGCTTGAACGCGCACGACGCCCCGTTGCCCAAGCCTGCGGTCACCCAACGATTTGACTTTGAAGGTGAATTGGCCATCATCATCGGCAAAAGTGGCCGTCACATCCCAACCAACAAAGCTTGGGATTACATCGCAGGCTATGCCTGTTTCATGGATGGTACTGCGCGCGATTGGCAACGCCATACGCACCAATGGGGTCCTGGTAAGAACTTCCCCAAGACTGGCCCACTTGGACCGTTCATGGCCACCCGCGAGGTGATTCCTGACGTAAACACGCTCACGCTCGAGACGCGTCTCAACGGCGAAGTGATGCAGAACGCATCCGTTGCGAATTTGATCTTCACGCTGCCCGAGGTCATCGCCTACATCTCTGGCTTTACCGAGTTGTCACCCGGTGACGTTATCGCCACAGGAACGCCAGGAGGTGTCGGAGACAAGCGAGAGCCAGCGCTGTACATGAAGACAGGGGACGTTATTGAAGTCGAAATCACAGGGCTTGGAACGCTTCGCAATGTGGTCGAAGACTCAAAGGTCTAAGGGATTGACATGAGCGACAACCGAAAATCCCTGCGCATTGCCGTCGACATTGGCGGCACCTTCACCGA
>CAZKNW010000698.1:0-2170 GCA_964554035.1 uncultured Verrucomicrobiota bacterium | reverse complement strand
GGTTCCAGTTTTTCTGCTGCACACTGAGGATGGCCCGGTTCATGAGTCCCTTCTGGTTCCTGCTGTCAATTCGAAGCAACTGGTCCAGTGTTTCCCCAGCCAGTTCGAGCTTCTCTTCCGTCATGAAGAGGGCCGCCTTGTTGAGCAGGGCATGGGTGTCATCGGGGTTGAGTTCCAGCTGGAGTTTGATGGTGTCCCGTGCGGAATCGAACTGATTGGAACGGAGATAGATGTCGGTGAGTGTTCGCGGAAAGAGACTTGCCTCAGGGTATTTTTCGATCGCCGACTCCAGAATACCGACGGCTTTGTCCATGCCATCCAGCTGTAGACTGGCAAGCGCCTCGATCCGGATGAGGTGCCATTTGTTCGTGATGTGTAGGGAGTTTGAAAAGTCCTTGCGCGTGGCATCGACCAGCTTCATCGCTCCATCCATCACTCCACCCCGAAGGTAGGTTTCAGCGAGTGAAATCCTGGGGATGGGACTTTGGGGCACCAGTTGCGTCACCCTCGCCTGCATCACCGCACCCTGCTTGATGTAGCCGAATGTGGTCAGGGTTTCCGCATTTCCAAGAAGGAAGTCAGGATGGTCAGCCGGCCCAAAGCGGTTCATCAGGCTGGAGTAGGTCAACTGCCCGTTCATGATGCGCCCGAGAAGAGCCGTGCTCCCTTCATGGTCCAGGGAGTGCTCCTGGAGCTCGGTCCGATAGAGCCGGTTGAGTTCAGCAATGACATTCGCCGGTGCCAAAGACAGCGCCAGGTCCAGAAGTGGCATGGCCTCCTTTTCGTGTCCTGCCCGAAGGCAATCAACGGCATGGCAATTTGCAGTGCGTGAAAGCAATGCGGCAATCCATTGGTCCTGGGGCGAAGCTCCGCCTTTGACAGCCTGAACCAGGGGCGCGATCGATTCCCAGAACTCAAGGTGCTTCCCGATCCCTTCCTCACTGCTGGTCACCCCCATGTCCGAAGTGGTTGGATAGATCTCGAGGACCTGAATCATTCGACGTGGAAGGGCTCCATAGGGCTCCAAATAGGACTTGCCCACCTGGGGCGTCAATAGCACGACCGGTTCGGCTGACGCCAACTCGGCGAGAAGACGTCCATGAAGCCTTTCTGAGATGGGCTCGACATAGTCTTCTGAAGCCAGGCCATCCGGCCACCGTTCTCCATACCGCTTGTGGGCCTGACGATGAAAGGACTTGTTGGAAAGCATTCGCTCGTCCACGAAGATGCAGTCAGCGCCCCTTCCTTCACGGTTCATCCAGGCAGCTGTCATCGCAAGAAGCTCCGGCTGGTTCCCAAGAACGATCGATTTTCCTTCAGGAAGTGACTCCCCAATCAAATCCACAAATTCCTCAAGGCTCGAAGAAGAGGCACTTTGAATCTGACTCCAGTTGTGAGTGGCAAGACTTCCACCCATGCCCATGGTGAAAAGCAGGGCCAGTGGCGTTCCGATACGGGAGAGGCGAGGCCAGACCTTCCGGGCCAATCCAAATAGTTTGTCACTCGGCGGCTTGCTGAGAATGAGTTGGAAAAAACCGGTGTAGTAGCCGATGACGAGTGTCGCTAGATAGGTGAAGCTCAGCCACGACAATCCCAGTCCCACCTCCCGCGGACCGAAGAACGGCTCAAACATCACCCAGGAAGACCCCGTCAGGAACATGAGGCTGACAAGAAAAAACAGGCCGTGGGTGATCATGGATCCAAGCATGCTGACGTCCCCGATGTTCGACGGCCATCGGATCGTCATGGCCACAGCCGGGAAGAGGGAGGTCAGGCCTATGATCAGGACCAGGTACTTCGGGATGCCGAAGAGGAAGGCTTTCTGGTACTTCAGCTGAACCAGACAGGCTTCCCAGATGGATTCCTGTCCTACAGAAGTGGCGACCATCCTGAGCGGGATCACGAGGTAGAAAAGCATCCCCGCGAGAACGAGAAACACGATCGGCAGGAGAAACCTCGGAGCGAACAGTGCCCGTTTGCGGATGACGAGCAGGCTGAGAAAGAAAAAGGGTGTCCACGCAATGAAGGACCAGTGATTCGCAATGGCTGATCCCAGCACGAAAGCGGCAAGAAACATCCGCCAGGACTTCGGGTCCAATCGATAGATCAAGAGTGAATGGATCAGAAAGGAGAAGCAGAGCAGGTCGATCATCTCTCCGGAAAAGGCGAA
>CAZKNW010000697.1:0-2178 GCA_964554035.1 uncultured Verrucomicrobiota bacterium | reverse complement strand
ACGTGGCGGTCTGGACCCGGGATCGCCGATTGCCATCGTGCTTGTAGCTACGCCCAACCAGGGGACCCGAAGCGCTGCTGACGGTCCATTCACCTTCAAAAGTGGCAGCGCTGTCATCGAGCACGATCCCGGCAAGCTTGATGCGGGTGTTACGAGAAGGAGCGGTCCACTTCAGGATCTGAGCGTCGGCAAGAAGTTGCTTCTGAAGAATCTCCTGATCCACATCCTGCACCGCCACCTCCTGATCGATGGCATGGCATGCGGCGGTCGCAGCCGATTGACTGGTGATCATGAAGGGAGGCTCCATGCGTATGCTTGCGAAGGCGGAGTGACTCGCCGAAAGGGCGAAAGTCACCAGCAGGTTGTCGCATTCACTGCGTTTGGGAACAATGGCCCCATAGCCAATCTGATAGGGTCCAAAGCCTCCCCGCCCCGTCGCGATCTTTCCCTCACGCGTCACCACGCCATCCTTGACGATCCTTCGGATCTCATGGGCATCCGTGCCATAGCTACCGAGGCTTACAGGGTGCTTCACAAACTGCCTGCCAAAGGTGTGATGCTCCGTCATGACGAGATCACTGACCATCCTGCGACCCTCACGAATGTAGACCTGATGCGGCCAGCCTCCGCTATCCTTGAACTCATCCGCAGGCAGACCGAAGCGGGCCAGGTCCGCCTTCACCTTTCCCGGCACGCGCGGATCCGTCCTGAGAAAGTGAAACAAGCCCCGATGATAATTCTCCAGTTCCCGGGCAAGCTGCTCACGTTCCTTGAGTGAGGCTTCGGGCCAAGCCCAGCTGAGGCCAGGAAGGTTTCCTCCAAACGTGGCGGTGTTGAAATCCCATTTCCCATTCGGAAGCGGGTCATGCTTTGAAAACCAGCGCAGGTCCATGTCATCACCGTTGGCCACACAGGCCTCGATGAACCGCGCCACCAGCTCGTAGCGTCTGGGGTCATAATCATCCGGCGGCTCGATGGGCAGGCGATTGCCTGGATCCGAACTCAGACACAGTCGGTAGCAATAAGCCTGAATACCGGGCGCCGCCTCTCCCGGCACACCTGGTTCACCTTCGTTGACGAGAGGAAGCAGCCCGCTCTTCGGATCGCCCTTCACGACATAGGGATCGAGCGGAAAGTCCCGGTCCCACGCACCCAAACCGCTTGGCAACCGTCCATTGGAGCGCGGCTGATCAAATTCTTCGCGCGGCATGAAGCGAGGGTTGTAGTGAATGCCATTCAGGGTCTCGCCATATTGATCGTTGCCTTCCCTCGTCACCGTGTAGGAAACACCGGCCTCCGCCATCAGGTCCCCTTCATAGGTCGTATCGAGGAAGACCTTCGCCCGAACACGTCGACCATCCTCAAGTCGGATCTCCCGGATCGTGGCACCCTTCTTCCTAACGGACTTGAGCCTGCCTTCCCTGATGAGAATGACCCCGGACTCCTCAACCAGGTTGTCAAAGACCCGCTCGGCCACATGAGGCTCGATCGAATAGGCACCACCCGTCGCAGGGCCACCCTTGCCGTGACTGTTGAAGGCTTCCCCCCAGTTCAACTCCTTTCCGTAGTTTGCCACCAGGCGCGTGAAGTATTCCCGCGCTATGCCACCCACGCTCCTTGGCTCACCAATATCCACCGCACTCAATCCGCCTGAAGTCATCCCTCCCAGATGCCTGCCCGGCTCAACCAGGACCGTCTTCTTTCCCATGCGGGCCGCCTGGACCGCGGCCGCAACACCGCCCGAAGTGCCACCGTAGACGCAGACATCCGCATCAATCACTTTGGCTTCCTTCTTTTCCTCCTCCAGCCATTCGATGTTGAGCCGCGCCATGGTCAGGCGATCTCCAGCAAAGTGCCGTTCTTCACTCCGGCCATAAAAGCAAAGGATGGTCCCTGCCTGCGTCACACCAAGGTCACTATAGCAACTCCAACCCGCTTCGACCGTCCTTGAATGGGACCACGATTCTCCTTCATCCGTACTGACGTGGATCGTTCCATTCTTGCGGTCTCGACTCTTGCCGGGCGTGGGCTTGCCTTTGGAAACCTCGAGATTGTCCGGATTGGAAAAGAACAACAGGCTGCGGCCGTCGTGTTCATACCGGACAAGCCCCCCCATGCAGATGGGCTCCAGAAGAGCGTCGTCGAGGCCTGTGCCGATGCAGCCAAGAAGGCGCAGAA
>CAZKNW010000696.1:0-2186 GCA_964554035.1 uncultured Verrucomicrobiota bacterium | reverse complement strand
GCTTTGGGTTGCCCGGGAGACATCCCCCTTGGGCATCGAAATGATCTTGTCATCCCCGGCAGACGCCTTCTGCTCGAGGATCCTCCGTATCTCCGCCTTCCCACGCGAAAGGCGAGACATCACGGTCCCGATCGGGATCCCCAACAACTCGGCGATGTCCTTGTAGGGATGCTGCTCGACATAGAACAACATCAAGGGAACCCGGTAAAGCTCGTCCAACTCCAGAAGGGCATCCATCACGGTGGAGCCGTCCATCTCGTCAAAGACCCTGGGCGAGACGGAAGGAAGCTCGTGGCTGACTTCCTCGAACTCCTGATGTGGAAACTTCACCTCACGACGGCGACTGCCCAGGAAGGCACGATGCAGGGTCGTGAAAAGCCACGACTTGGCCTTGGAAGCATCCCGAAGCTGGTGACCCTTGGTCGCCCAGAGCAGAAAGGTCTGCTGTGTCAGGTCGGAGGCCATGTCCTGACTCTTGCACAGGCTCATCGCGAACCGGAAAAGCGGTTCGTAATACTCATCGACAAGTTGCTGAAAGTCAGGCCGCGCCACGTCAGTTCGAGTTCCAAGGATCGGCTTTATTCCACGATTTTCAATTCCTTGAAAGAAAGGTCATCAGGTCGCGGATCTCATGATCGGTCAGGCCTGCCAGGATTCCCGTGGGCATGAGGGAAGACTGGTTCTCCCGTCGCCCCACGATGTCGGTCTTGAGGAACCCCTGTTCCTCCCCAGTCAGATCCCGGTAAAACTCCTTTCCACTACGCCCCCCTTTCCGGAGCGTGATGCCGGTGAAATCGCTCCCATCCTTCAGCTGAAGGGTCCATGAAAAGAACTGCGGAGCCACCTCACGATTGGGTTGCATCAGGGACTCGAGAAGCCACCGATGGTCACCCCGTTCCGCCACGGCACTCAGTTCGGGACCAAGGATCTTGCCCCTTCCCTCGTAACGGTGGCAACTGGAGCAAAGGGCCAGCCTCGGATGAAAGAAGAGTCGCCTGCCCTCCGAGGCATTCCCCTTGCCTGGGAGGACCGCGAGCCGATCAGACCACTCCTCCTCGTTTTCCCATTCCGGCCTGCCGGAAAGAAGACCGCCCGGATCGAGAACAGCATCCCTCAGCGCGGCCGTCCTTGCATCCAGTCCATCGAGAGCCCGCAGCCTCTGCCTGGCATCTCCACTCACGCCAATGATCCTCAGTGCGCGAAGGGCCTCCCTCTGTGTGGCACCCTTTCCTTCGACCGCCAACCGCACCAGGAGCGGCTGATGAAATTCCGGAACAGCGGCCAACCCAAGGACACACTCGGCCTTCTGCTGATCGGAAAGCCCCGGCTCTCCAAGCAGCTTCTCCAGTTCACGGCGAGCTTCGTCGGATTCCTGACCCGCGAGGGTCCGGATCGCCTCCAGGGTCAGTTCGGCATTTCCGAGGGAGATGAGGCTCCTGAGAAGCGGGATGCGCAGCTGCTTGGTCTTGGGAGGGAGAAGCCGCAAGGCAAAGGCCCGAAGCCGGGGCGTGGCCGTCTCATCCTGCACCCGGTCCACGAGAAGCTTCACATCCTCGATTCCTGCCCTGGGATTGCCATTAAGACGGTTCCAGGCGGCGAGGCTGGCCTCAAACAGTTGAAAGTCGAGATTGGGCCTCATGAACATGGCTCCGATCTGGTCCTTCAGGGAAACAAGGTCCTCATCGGAGATCCAGCGAATGGCCTCGAAGACCACGTCCGGATTGGGATCGGACAACAGCGACCGCGCCATGGTCTCGTCCTTGGGTTGGGACACCCGGGCGGCCAGAACCGCCGTGATCCGGTCCCGATCCGAAAGCATGCGAATCGAATCCGTACTCCATTCACCGTGGATCTTCGCCAAGCCAAGAATGGAGGCGCGGGACAGGAAGGCATCCCCGGAGGCCGCCAGCTCGAACAACCGCGACTCTCCCAGCTTCTCAGGTTCGGCCTGGATCCTCTTGAGAAGCTTTCTGGCAGCATTGGGAGGCTCAATGCCGGACGGACGCAACCAATCCGCCTTGCTCGGATCAATCTCCAGCTTCCAGACCCTTCCCCTCTGGTGAAGCTCGTAGGAACCATGAACCCAGTCGCTGAGATAGTAGGTGTAGTCGTCGGCCTGAACGATGCACACCGGGCGGAAGGCATCCCCTCCCGTCACGATCTCGATGCGACTCGAGGTAAAACTC
>CAZKNW010000695.1:0-2190 GCA_964554035.1 uncultured Verrucomicrobiota bacterium | reverse complement strand
CCCCCAGCGCAAACATGATTGCCAGCAACACCGAGTTCACGACGAGTTGGTACATCCGCAGCTCCTTGAATGCCCTGACCATCGGATCAATCATCACCGTGAGAAAGAGAAGGCGGATCAGGTTGATCCGGAAGATCCCGACACTATCCAAGTAGTCCTCCGTGAACAGCAGCCTGATGAACTCTTCAGCCGTAAGGACCCCGAAGGCGAAGACCGGCACGAGGATGGCACTCAATTTCACGAAAACCCTCCCCATCAATCCAATCATCTCCTTGTGGGCACCTTCTGACTGCATCCGCGCGAACTCCGGCGTCACCACATTATGGACGGACTCAAGCATGGTATTGATCATGGGTATCTGAAAGACACCGGTCCTGAAGACGGCATAGGTCCTGGCATCAAAGAAATGCCCGACTAGGAAGTGATGATAGTTCTGGAACAACTGGGTCGCGATGGCCTTGATTCCAAAGGGAAAGGAGTAGCTCAGGACGCTCCTGAACACGGACCAGGAAAACTCCGACAACCTCAACCCAAGTCCGGACCGGTAGTAGAACATCGCCATGATCGCCCGCAGGGCACTCCAGGTGATGACACCCAGAATGACGGATGACAACGTTCCCCACACCAGGGCCGGAATGATCACAAACAGCCCTCTCAAGCCTTCCGTCAAGGCCACGAAGACGGCGGAATGGGAGGAGCGCCCCATCGCGATCGGGATCAGGGCCATCCCTCTCGAAATGTTCCATATGAAGAGCAGCAGTCCGATCATGCCGATCAACTCCGCCAGCGCCTCCGTCCTGAACACCCAAAGCACCGGCTGGGGAAAGTAGCGGAAAACAAGGAAGGCAAGGAAGCCACTGGCAAGATTGAACCAGATGATGACCGCCAGCAGCTTCGCATTTGGAAGTTCCTTTCTTGGAAAAAAATACGACGCGCTGTTGTTGACGGTCATTCCCATCATGGAGAAGACGGTGGTCAGCACGAAGAAGAACATTCCCCAGAGGCCGTAATCCTCCTTGTCGAAGATCCGGACCAGGAGGATCGGGGTCAACACGTTCGCCCCGATGCCAACCATGTTGGCAACTGTCAGGAAAAGGGCCTTTCCCGACAAGGAATCGGGCTCCTTCAAAATTCGTTTTAGTCGATCCCTCAATGTGTTTTCGAATGGCGAGGATCAATCACCTCATAATCAGGGTCCACCCATTTTTCTCATGTTCTCCAACGAAGGTGCCGAATAGACAAGAGCGGCTGTTTGAGGCATCCTTCCCAGCTCAACGCATTTTCGCTCTTGAAACTCGACACTGTTGGCACCCTTTTCAAAACCATCGTCAGGACCCCACAGGTCTTTACCGGTGAGGTGCATTTTCTTTTCATCCTGAGCCACATGCGGAGCTATTCGACGCTCCTTTCACACATCCTTGGCAGTCATCCAGAGATCCAGGGCTACAAGGAGAGGCATCGCGACTACGACAACTGGCTCGATCTCCAGAGATTCCGATATCACTCCTTCCAGGAGTTCCAGGAACTGCCCGGCAAATACCTCATGGACAAGGTGCTTCACTTCGAGCACAGGATCGCCGACAGCATCTTCAGGGATCCCCAAAACCGTTTCCTCATCCTCCTCAGGAAACCGGAACAGACCATCCGGAGCATCATCAACATGGGACTGCACCATGACCACAAGAAGAAGCATCAGGACCCTGAGTTCGTGCTGAACTATTACAGACAGCGCCTCCAGGAACTCATCACCCATGCCCGCTTTCTGGAAGGTCGCGCAGGACTCCTTCACGGGGAAGCACTGATCTCCTCGACCGAGGCCACCCTCGCCAGCCTTACGGATTGGTTGCAACTGGGTTCACCACTCAAACCATCCTATCAAACCTTCCGGGACACCGGAAAGGAAGGCGCGGGAGATCCATCATCAACCATCAAGACCGGGGAGATCGTCCAGGGGAGTACGTCGAACCTGGAGCAGATCGACGTTCCCTCCAACATCCTGGCCGAAGCACAACGGAGCTATGACTCCGCCTGCGCTGAGCTCACGCCTATTTGCCAGGAGATCTGAGGTCGTAGATCCTCACATACTCCTTCTTGAGTAGAAGCGGATACCGTTCCCCAACGTAGGTGATGAGATCGGCGCTCTTTTCAAGTTCATCCATCTTGGTGATCACAAAGTAGTCCGCCTTCCCC
>CAZKNW010000694.1:0-2197 GCA_964554035.1 uncultured Verrucomicrobiota bacterium | reverse complement strand
CCTGGCCTGCAGCGCGTTGCGCTCAAGATAGTCCGGCATGTAGAGCCAGTAGATCCCTCGAACATACTCCCGCCAACCGAGGATTTGACGGATGAAACCTTCCACCGCAGCGAGTGGAGCGCGTCCTGCACGGTATTCCTCCTCGGCCTTCCTGATCACGCGCCGCGGATCCAGCAGTTTGAGATTCATGGCCGCCGAGAGAAGCGAGTGGTAGAGAAACGGTTCCTCGGTCCACATGGCATCCTGGTATTTCCCGAAATCAGGAAGGCGGTCCCTGAGGAAGGCATCCAATGCCACCTCGGCTTCCTGGGGTGTAACCGGCCAGTTGAAGTGGCGAAGATCTCCCGGGTGGTCTGGGAATCTCCTTTCCACCAGGTCCATGACCTCGCGCGTGATCGGGTCGGGGGCGAACCTCGGAGGCATCGGGACCTGTCCGGGGCCCTTCTTCCCAAAATCGCCGCGGTTTTCCTTGTCGTAGTTCCAGTCACCTCCTTCGGGTTGATCACCATCCATGAGGATTCCGTGGCGCCTCCGCATCTCACGGTAGAAGAACTCCATCCGCAGCGACTTCCTTCCCTTGGCGTGTTTCCTGAAATCATCGCTCGAACTCAGGAAATGGCGATCCTCACGTTCCTCCAGTTCGAGCCCCTCTTCTTTTGCGACCGTTCGCATTGATTCCTGAACGCGCCAATCGCCGGGCTCAACCATGATGAGGCGTTCCGGCTGGTATTTGTGGATGGCGGCCCTGAGCTCGGCGGCCAGGCTTCCCCTGTTGCCCTTGTCGTCCAGTTGACGGTAGTGGACCTTGATACCCTCTTCCTTCAGCCCGTCCCGAAAATGCCTCATGGCGGAGAGAAAGAGTGCGGTCCGGGCCTTGTGGGACCAGACTTGGGTGGATTCCTCGGAGACCTCGGCCATCCAGACCCGGTCCTGGTCCGGGTCAAGGTCCACGAGGGCGGAGGATTGACGATCCAGTTGGTCACCAAGGACAACGACCAGATTTCGCAGCCCCTTGCTCATTGCATTTCCATGGTCGTCTGGACGGGTTCGGATTCGAGAGGGGGGCTCCTTCTTGCAATGGGGTCGGACAGCACCACGACCGTGGCCCAGATGGACAAGGCGGACTTGAGCGTCCACAGCGAGGTCCTGAACCAGTTTGTGGAAACCAGGGATTGGTAAACGGCGGGATCAAACCCCTCGGAAAGGACTTCGTGTTGGGGAACGTGGATGAAGAACGTCAATGCCCAGATGATCCAGGTCATCCCCGCAATTCCGATTCGCGTGCCCATGGGAATCTTTCCCTTGAGAAAGGTGATGAGCAGTATCGCCGTGATCAACTCAATGCACATCGGCGGCATGACAATGATCGCCGTCCTGAAGGTGTGGAGCTTCTCATAGTCTGTAAAGCCGCTCGCACCGACCTCGCTGAACAGCGGATAGTGCACGATCTGCACGAACCAGATGATTCCGGTCATGAGCAAGCCTGCGATTCCGTGCAGCAAGAGCAGGGGAATCTCGTAGTGCTGTTCTATTCTTGGAGAAGGCTCCATCGCCGCAAACTTGTTGTGTTTTGTCATTTGTCAATTGCCCCGGAGTTGACTTGAACGGCGATCAGGGCAGTTTCGGGGCCACGATCTCGACGGGATGCTCAAGACCACCAAACAGGGACTGTATTGTGAAGCGGGAGGCTTTCACGTGGATCCGTGGAGGCCGGTGGATCGGGCCCTGATCACGCACGGTCATTCCGATCATGCCCGGTCGGGGGCAGGGCATTACCTCACGGCATCGCCCGGCGTCCCGATCCTCAGGTCCCGACTGGGAAGGAATATTTCCATCGAGGGCATGCCCCATGGCGAGACGAGGGACATCAACGGGGTGAAGGTCTCCTTTCATCCTGCGGGACATGTCCTGGGTTCCTCCCAGATCCGGCTCGAATACAAGGGTGAGGTCTGGGTGGTCAGTGGCGACTACAAGCTGGAGGATGATGGAATCTCAGGAGCTTATGAACCGGTCAAGTGTCATACCTTCATCACGGAATCGACTTTTGGGCTTCCGGTCTACAAGTGGCAACCCCAGCGGATCGTGGCCGGGGAAATCAACCACTGGTGGCGCAACAACATCGAGAACGAGAGGGCCTCGGTATTGTTTGCCTATTCCCTGGGCAAGGCCCAGAGGATCCTTTCGCTCGTGGACCCCG
>CAZKNW010000693.1:0-2198 GCA_964554035.1 uncultured Verrucomicrobiota bacterium | reverse complement strand
ATCTGGATGCTGATCACCGGGGTCGTCCTCGTGATCCTCTGGATTGCGTTGGGTCTTCCACTTGGTCCCGGTGCCCCAATGGGTATTGAGCTGCAGATGGAGTGAAGTGGGACGCCTGCGGCGATGCGTCCCTACCTAATAGAGTCGTCCTGAAACCCATGCCGTCCTTTCGCTGCCAGGCCATTCTCTTTGATCTCGATGGAGTGCTGATCGATGCGGATCTGATCTATGAACGGCATTGGAAGGCCTGGGCGACACGGCATCAGGTTTCTTTTGAACGCATCCTTGAGGTGCATCATGGCAGTCCTGCGGCACGGACCATCCAGATCGTGGCACCTCATCTGGATGCGGTTGCCGAAGCGAGGGACTACAATCATGGACTGGAAGAGGACACGGACATGTCGGGAGCTGTGGCCTATCCGGGAGTGAAGGAGATTCTTGAGAAGCTGCCTCCCGATCGTTGGGCAATCGCCACCAGTGCGTCCCGGAAGATCGCAAGAGCACGTCTGCAATACCTTGGACTTCCTGTGCCTTCCGTCCTGATCACCCCGGAGGATGTCAGGCAGGGGAAGCCTGCGCCCGATCCTTACCTCAAGGCGGCGGAAGGAATTGGGTTTTCAGCTGAGGAATGCCTGGTGATTGAGGATGCACCAGCGGGCATCGATGCGGCCCGGGCGGCGGGAGCACGGGTGATAGCTCTGACGACCACCCATGGGGAAGAGTCACTGGGAGAAGCTGATGCCATCGCCTCCAGCTTTGCAGACCTTGAGATTCAGGTCGGTGATGCGGGCCTCGAGGTGTCCTGGTGAGGCTGAAGAGGTAGGGCCCGTCGCTCCGCGCGGGCCTTCTGCTGCGGAGGGGTAAGCAGCATGTGCAGGTGCGTTGGAGACCCAAGCTCGGGCGCTCACGGAGTGATCGCCCTACCTTCTAAGGCGTTTTTTCAATCTTCCTGCCAATCATCTTTCTGTCTTCCCCTTTCTTGCTGATTCAGCTCTAAGGCCATCGACCAAGCTCCTCGCTTCCGCATTTCGAAAAAAATCTTCCCCTGATGTAAGAATCCCCATTCCCTTTGCGACCAACACGAAAAAGGCACAGATTGGATTCATCAACGGACGAAAAACAGTTTCTGGAACTGATTCAAGAGAATCGGGCCCGAATACTGAAGGTCTGCCGGGTCTATGCCTGGAACGTCACCGACAGGGAAGACCTGTATCAGGAGATCATTTTCCAGATCTGGCGGAGCCTCCCGGGATTGAAGACGGCGTCCCATGCCGGTTCCTGGCTTTACCGGATCGCGCTGAATACTTCGATCAGCTTTGTCCGGAAGCGCATGTCACGGGGTGGGCCTGCGATGCCGCTCGAACCGGAGCAGCTTGCCCGACACATTGAAAAGGGGCAGATCCAAGACGACGGGATGGATGAGCAGCTGGCCTGCCTCTACGACGCCATTGCGAAGCTCAACGAAATCGAGAAGGCGCTGGTGACGCTGTTCCTGGAGGACTTCTCCTACCAGGAGATTGCCGAAGTGCTTGGCCTCAGCTCAAGCAACGTCGGTGTGATGTTGCATCGGGCCAAAAAAAAACTCTCAACCATGATGAAGGAGGCTGCATGCAGGACGACGCCTTGAAACAATTGTGGAAGGGACAGCGCTTTGAGTCCCTGCCTGAACTGCCTGACCCGGCACAGATCGCTGCGATGAAGTCGCGGATGAGCCGCTTCGACAAGACCATCAGCGGGCGGGACTACGGCGAGGTGGCGGCCTGTCTCTTCAACGTGCTTTTCTTTGGCTGGCATCTGCTCTTCCGGGACAGCACCACACTGACCAAGGCTGGATGCCTTGTCATTGTCCTGGGCTCTATCTTCATTGGCTGGAGACTGATCTTCAGCAAGCGCCGCATCGCGAAGGCGGAAGCGGATGCCCCTGTGTTTGACACCGTCCGGGTGGAGCTGAAGAAGGTGGAGAACCAGATCCGCCTGCTTCGATCCGTGGGATGGTGGTATCTGTTGCCACTCCTGGTAGGATTGCTGATGTTTCATTGGGGCGGTTCGCATGGATTGGTTGAGAACCTCATTGGTTCCGTCATCTTCTTTGGTATCTTCTATTTCATCCTTTGCCTCAACCAGAAGGCGGTGAAGAACAACCTTATGCCGTTGAAACAGGATTTGGAAACGCTGCTCCACTCGGCCGAATCCGGTGA
>CAZKNW010000692.1:0-2212 GCA_964554035.1 uncultured Verrucomicrobiota bacterium | reverse complement strand
ATTTCAACACCAGAACCGCCCCTTGTACAACCCTGAATGTCGATTGGCCCTAGAATCCATTGCAAGATGGGAACCGAAGAAGAGACCTTGTATGACCGGATTGGTGGGTTTGAAGCCGTCCGCGATCTTGTTGATGCCTTTTATGCCCGGGTCCGGGAGGATGAGTCCCTCGCGCCCTTCTTCAAGCACACCTCGATGGAGAAGCTGCTGAAGATGCAGACCGAGTTCTTCGCTGCAGCGCTGGGAGGGCCCATTGACTACTCCGGCATGGAACTCAGCCATGTGCACCACGGCCGCGGGATCGAGAGGGCGCATTTCCAGAGATTCGTCGAAATTCTGCTGGAAACCCTCGAGGTCAAGGGGGTCTCGGATCGGGATGCCTCCAGCATCATCGACCGTGTTTCGACCTATTCCGGGAACATTCTCTCGGAAAAGGGTGAGGACGGTTAGGCGACCTCCGCCTTCCTTCCTACTTGTTTGTGGGCGTCTTTTTGGCAAGCTCCCGGGCTTTCACCTCAAAGAATACGATCTCATGAACTTCGACACCATCTGTCTTCACGGCGGCTACAAGCCTGAGCCGACAACCACTTCGCGTGCTGTTCCGGTCTATCGGACCACGGCCTTCCAATTCAACAACACCGAGCATGCCGCCAACCTCTTTGCCCTCAAGGAGCTTGGCAATATCTACTCGCGTCTGATGAATCCGACCACGGATGTGCTCGAGAAGCGCGTCTCGTTGCTGGAGGGAGCCCATGAAATGGCCGGTCTTGGAATGGCCTCCGGAACCGCTGGCATTTTCAATTCGATCATCAACCTGGCTCAGGCCGGGGACAACATCGTCAGTGCGCGGAATCTGTACGGCGGTTCCTACACGCAGTTCAATGACATCCTGCCCAAGCTCGGGATCAACGTGACCTTCGTGGATTCCACCAACCCGCAGAACTACGCGGACGCCATCAACGACAAGACACGCGCCCTCTTCTGCGAGACGGTTTCCAATCCGGCCCTCGAGGTCACGGACCTGGAGGCGGTTGCCAAGGTGGCTCATGACCACGGCCTGCCACTCATCGTCGACGCGACCTTCTCCACGCCTTACCTGACCCAGCCCCTCGCCCATGGTGCGGACATCGTGGTGCACTCCCTGACCAAGTGGTTCGGTGGACATGGCACCGGCATCGGCGGCATCGTGGTGGACAGCGGCCGCTTCAACTGGGCTGCCGGGAAGCATCCGCTTTTCGATGAGCCGGACACCTCCTACCATGGACTCCGCTGGGGACATGATCTTCCTGACATGCTGGCCCCGCTCGCTTACATCCTCCGCATGCGCACCGTGCCCTTGAGGAACCTGGGTTCCTGCATCTCCGCGGACAATGCCTGGATGTTCCTTCAGGGCATCGAGACCCTTCCATTGCGCATGGAGCGTCATTGTGAGAACGCACTGGCCGTCGCCAAGTATCTCAAGGACAGCCCGCTCGTCGACTGGGTGCGCTTCCCGGGCCTCGAGGACGATCCGATGTTCGAGCTGAACAAGAAGTACCTCAAGGGCAAGGGTGGTTCCATGGTGGTCTTCGGCATCAAGGGTGATGCCGCCGCCGGATCCAAGTTCATCGATTCCCTGGAATTGCTCTCGCACCTCGCCAACGTCGGTGACGCGAAGAGCCTTGCGATTCATCCAGCCACCACGACCCACTCGCAGCTCAACGAGGAGCAGCAGCGTGGTGCCGGCATCACGCCAGAGATGGTCCGCCTGAGTGTCGGACTCGAGAGCATCGAGGACATCCTCGCCGACCTGGAGCAGGCCCTCAAGAAGGCGACCGCCTGATCCGGAGATTGAACCTTTGTGCCGCCCCGGTTCCGTGCCGGGGCGGTCTTTTTGATTTGGAGATCAAGACACAGTTCTTTCGCCTCGATTCCTCCGGGGAAGCCTTCAAGACCGTGGATGGCACGGTGTTGAAGGATGCTGTCCTTGCCTATGAGACCTATGGCGAGCTCAACGAGAAGGCCGACAATGCCATTCTCGTGTTTCATGCGCTGAGTGGCAGCCAGCACCTGGCTGGACAGAATGATGAGGTGGAAGGCGTGCCCTACTGGACGGATGAGTGCCAGGTGGGCTGGTGGGATGACTTTGTCGGACCGGGCAAGGCGATCGACACGAATCACTTCTTTGTCGTCTGCGCCAACTACCTCGGTGGCTGTTATGGCTCCACGGGCC
>CAZKNW010000691.1:0-2218 GCA_964554035.1 uncultured Verrucomicrobiota bacterium | reverse complement strand
ATCTCCAACCGTACATGGAGAAGGAACAGGAGGAATCAGGCGGGGAGGCCCAGGGCAAGATCGTCCTCGCGACGGTGAAGGGGGACGTTCACGACATCGGCAAGAACATCGTGGGGGTCGTCCTTCGCTGCAACAATTATGAGGTGATCGATCTGGGCGTCATGGTATCCTGTGAAAAGATCTTGGAGACTGCGAGGGAGGAAGGAGCGCAGATTGTTGGATTGAGCGGATTGATCACGCCCTCCCTGGACGAGATGGTTCATGTCGCCAAGGAGATGGAGCGGTTGGATTTCAAGGTGCCTCTGCTTATCGGTGGCGCCACGACCAGCAAGGCCCATACTGCCGTGAAGATAGCCCCCCATTTTTCCGAGCCGGTCGTTCATGTGATGGACGCCTCTCGTGCAGTCCCTGTTGTCGGAAGCCTGCTCAGCAAGAACAACAAGGAGGCATTCTGTGCCAAGCTGAAGAAGGAATATGAAGGCGTCCGAGAACTTCATGCGAAACGACAGGCAAAGCCCCTGTTGGCTTTTCAGGACGCGGTGCAGAATGGCCTTCCTTGCAGTTTCTCCGACTACCGGCCGCCCGTGCCTTCGTTTATCGGAACGAAGGTTCTGAGTTCGGAAGCCGGTGAAGGTGAGATCCCGGTCACGATCGATGATCTCGTTGAGTTCATCGACTGGACACCTTTCTTCCATTCGTGGGAGTTGAGGGGGCGTTACCCTTCAATCCTTCGACACGAAAAATATGGAGAACAGGCGACGAAGCTCTTCAAGGAGGCTCAGGATACACTGAAGGAGATCTCGGCCCGGAAGCTTTTTCGACTGAAGGGTATCTACGGATTCTTCCCTGCGAAGCGCCACGGAGAGGACGTTGTTCTCTACACTGACGAAACCAGAAGCACGGAACTCACGCGCTTCCACTTCCTCAGGCAGCAGGCAGAGAAGGATACGGGAAATGCCCAGTTCTCCCTTTGCGATTTCGTATCAGACAGGCCTGAGAGCCCGGATTACCTGGGTGGGTTTGCGGTTACCTCCGGACTCGGCTTGAAGGAGGTGGTTGATGAATTGAAGGCGAAACATGATGACTACGCGGCCATCATGTACGAAGCCATTGGTGATCGACTGGCTGAGGCCTTTGCCGAGTTTCTCCACAAACGGGTCCGGGAAGAATGGGGCTTTGGAAAGAATGAGAAGCTCTCGAAAGATGAGTTGATTGCTGAAAAGTATCAGGGGATCCGTCCCGCAGCAGGTTATCCCGCCTGTCCTGACCATACCGAGAAGGGAATCCTTTGGGACTTGATGAAAGTGGAGGAAAAGACGGGTATCTCACTGACGGAGAGCTATGCCATGTGGCCTGCCAGCAGCGTGAGTGGCCTCTATTTCTCCCATCCGGATTCGAAGTATTTCTCGGTTGGGCTTATCGGCAAGGACCAGGTTGAGGACTATGCCAAGAGGAAAGGTATGTCGCTGGAAGAGGCGGAACGTTGGTTGGGACCTTGTCTGAGCTATCAGTAGTCCTTGAGTAAATTGCACGATTCGACGGGTTGTTCTTGCGCTTTTTTGTTTTGTTGAGCAAAAAGACCCTGATTTGCGCATCGATTCCCATACGAATGAGAAACCGCACAAGGAAGTGGCACTGGCACTGCCAGCCGGGGTGCCCCACTTGGAGCGTGTTCTTCATGGAATTCGAATCTATTCCCAAAAGCATGGTGACTGGGTCTTCGTAGCCAGTCCCGAGACGCATTTCATGAGTGTCACCAGTCTGGAAGGCTGGGATGGAGATGGGGTCATTGCCCTGGTGAATACTCCGGATGAGCTGGAGGTGGCCAAGTCGCTCAACATGCCGCTCGTGAACCTTTCTGGTGTGCTGGAGAATGCGGGGTTGCCGAGGGTTCGGGTCGATTATGAGGAAGGAGGGGTCAAGGCGGCGGATCACCTGCTCGAAAGGGGATTTCAGCGGTTTGCCTTCTACGGTCTGGAGAATGTCTGGTATTCGCAATTGTATCGGAAAGGCTTTGAAAAGCGCCTCTCGGTGTTCGACCTCAAATGCGAGGGCTATGAGGTTGCCAGTAGTATCGGCGTCAAGCAGCCCTGGCGACACGGGGCCGATCAATTGGACGAATGGCTGACCAGCCTTGAGGGGCCTGTTGGCATCATGACTGCCCACGATCCCCGGGGTGCGATGGTGATTCAGGCATGCCGGCGGGTGGGTTTGAGGG
>CAZKNW010000690.1:0-2220 GCA_964554035.1 uncultured Verrucomicrobiota bacterium | reverse complement strand
TTCGCTGGACCTTGCCAAGGTTCCGTTATGACCAGCTGATGAATATTGGTTGGAAGGGGTTCCTACCCTTGGCATTGGCCAATGTCGTGATCACGGCGCTGTGGATGTGGATGCGTGCCTGAGTACCTAGCCATGAGTGATGTAATCAAAGTCAATCGGAATGAACTGAGCTGGTGGGAAAAGACCTATTTCCCCGCCATCTTTCAGGGCATGGCTGTGACGCTGAAACACCTCGTCAGTCCCTCGATCACCATGCAGTACCCTGAGGAGAAATGGAGTGTCCCTGAGGGCTATCGGGGAGCCCCTTACCTGGTGAAGGACCAGGAGGACCGCACCAAGTGTGTATCCTGCCAGCTTTGTGAGTTTGTCTGTCCGCCCAAGGCCATCCGGATCACCCCTCCAGGACCCGATAAACAAGCGGATGTGGGCAATGTTGAAAAACGCCCGAAGGACTTTGAGATCAACATGCTCCGATGCATCTTCTGTGGTTACTGTCAGGAAGTCTGCCCGGAGGAAGCCATCTTCCTGCAGAAGGACTATTCCCTTACAGGAGAGAGCCGGGAGGAGATGGTCTATGACATTCACAAGCTTTTGGAGCTAGGTGGGGTCCACAATGACTCCATCATGAAGTGGAAGAAAAAGAAAGAGGACGCCGAGAAACAGGGCGTTCACTAAAACGACGCAATTCCCGAACCGATGCAGGATATCCTGTTCATTTTGTTTTCAGTACTGACGCTGGTCTTTGCAGCCTTGATCGTGGCTAACCGTAATCCGGTGACCAGCGCTCTGTTTCTCGTGGCGACCATCGTCTCCATGTCGGGACTGTTCGTCCTCCTGAATGCCTTCTTCCTGGCGGCAGTGCAGATCCTGGTCTACGCAGGTGCTGTCATGGTACTCTTCCTTTTTGTCATCATGCTCCTTGACCTCGGGACCGAGGAAAGGAAGTCCATCAAGGCATTCTCCGTCGGAGCCGGTTTGATCTCGGCCGGGGGAGTTCTGGGTGTCTTCTGGAGCGCACTTCAACGTTCGGACATGACCGCCGCTCTCGGGCAGCCTTCGGTGGTCGGAAGCACAAAGGACCTCGGTCTATTGTTGTTCAACAAATACGTGTTGCCTTTCGAGGTCCTGTCGGTCCTTCTGCTGGTGGCCATGGTCGGAGCCATTCTCCTGAGTAAAAAGAACCTGAACTAATGTCGTTTGGATTAGAACATTACCTGATGGTCAGCATGCTGTTGTTCAGCATCGGTCTGGTGGGCGTGATTGTCCGCCGGAACCTCCTGGTCATCTACATGTGCCTGGAGCTCATGCTGAATGCGGCCAACCTGGCATTTGTATCCATATCGAGATTCACCAACAGCCTTGATGGACAGATCATGGTCTTCTTCATCATCACCGTGGCAGCCGCCGAGGTGGCCGTTGGTCTTGCGCTGATCGTGGCGCTCTTCCGCCGCAAACAGACCGCCAACGTGCAGGATCTCAATTCCCTTAAACTGTAGTCGATGAATCCAGCCGAAAACATCTATTACATGCTGCCGCTGCTGACGCTCCTCCTGCCGTTGGTGTCTGCGGTCGCCATCATGGCCTTCCGGCTTCACGACAAGGAAAAGGCGGGCCGGACCTCCGTGAGCTGTTCCATCGTTGGATTTGTCTCGCTGTTCATCTTTGGATTGGGAACTGGTTTTCATCCAGACAAGGAACTGTCCTTTGCCTGGGTCGATGCGGGACCCCTCTTCATTGAGTTTGGACTGAAGCTCGATTTCCTCAGCCTGATGATGGGTCTGGTTGTGACGGGCGTCGGCATGCTCATCCAGATCTTTTCACAGGGCTACATGGCTGAGGACAAGAGCTATGCACGCTTCTTCGCCCTGCTCAGCCTTTTCAAGTTCTCGATGCTGGGTATCGTTTTCGCGAACAACTTCGTGCAGATGTTCATCTTCTGGGAATTGGTCGGTGTATCCAGCTACCTCCTGATTGGTTTCTGGTTCGCCAAAGATTCCGCCGCTGATGCATCGAAGAAGGCCTTTCTCACCAATCGAATCGGGGATTTCGGGTTTCTTCTGGGTATCCTGATTTGCTGGGCTTCGCTGGGATCAGTGAACTTCGCCGTCCTAGAGAACGGAATTGCGGTCAACCCGATTGCCTTGGGTGGCTTCACCACTGCGGCAGGCCTTCTGATATTTTGTGGAGCCATGGGTAAGTCGGCCCAGTTCCCGCTCCATG
>CAZKNW010000689.1:0-2230 GCA_964554035.1 uncultured Verrucomicrobiota bacterium | reverse complement strand
CTCCTGATGATCGAGCGTTACCAGATGGAGCAGTTCTCGCGGCTCATTGGAAAACTGAAGGCCACCTCTTCGGAAGACGAGGAAGGTTCGCTCTTCGACAACACCATGGTCCTTTTCGGAAGTGGCATGGGCAATGGAAACGCCCATACCAACAGCAACCTTCCCATCATCCTTGCCGGCGCCGGCTTCAGGCATGGGGAGCACAAGGTTTTTGATGAGAAGCGCAGAGTGCCGCTCTGCAACCTCTACCTTTCCATGCTGCAGCGCTTTGGAGTCGAGACCGACACCTTTGGCAAGAGCACCGGCACCCTGTCGGGCCTTGAGCTGGCGTGAGCGGTTCCGGGTCGTCGATCAACATTGCATGGTCGTTATGCATAGGTTCCTTGTCGCAACACTCCTTCTTCTAGGCTGGTTGGATTCATGGGCAGTCCAAGGGAAGGGGAACGTTCCGCTGAACGTCTTTCTCGAGAAATACTGCGTCCGTTGTCACGGTCCGGAAAAACAGAAGGGTGAGCGCCGGTTCGATACCCTGCAGTTCCCCCTCAAGGACGGGGATTCCCTGATCCTGGCCCAGGACATCATCGACCAGATGGTTCATGGGGACATGCCTCCGTCGAAGGCGGATCAACCTTCCGATGAGGAGCGACTGAAGATCATCGAGCGGCTTCAGGAAGAAAGGGCCATCTACCTCAAGAACTCCAGCAGCACCGGAGGAGAGACAGTGCTCAGGCGACTGAACGCGAGGGAGTACCGCAATTCGATCCGGGACCTGCTGGACATCAACCTACAGATGTTTGATCCGGCTCGGGAGTTTCCCAGGGAACAGACCGTGGAGCATTTCGACAACGTCGGGAATGCCCTTGTCACCTCCGGATACCTCCTGGAGCAGTATCTTGATTCCGCGGACAAGGTGATCGAGAAGGCCTATGGCCCAGAGAAGAAGCCGGAGGCCCAGGAGTGGCAGTTCGGGGCTCCTTGGGTCCAGCAGCCAGAGCTGACATCGTCTTCGAAACGAGCCTACAAGCAGCAGTTCCTTCTGATCCATGAAACCATCAATTCGGAGAACCATTGGGGGGAATACGCCCCGATCCTGAAGTTTGAGGAAGGTGTTCCGGTTCAGGGTTACTACGACATCGAGGTCCTTGCCCAGGGAATGAATCGCGACCATCCGCATCCTCCGAACAAGGTGAACATCGACAAGGATGAACCCATGTGGGTGGGCATCATCCCGGGAAACATCCGCTTCGGTGAGCTTCACAATCCGCAGCCCTTCGAGGATGTCCTCGCGAAGATTCCGATGGAGCCGGGTGAACCAACCTGGCAGAAGCGCCGGGTCTGGCTGGATGAGGGATTCACACCTCGCTTCATCTATATCAATGGTCCTTCGAAGGCGCGCGCAAACCAGTCGCAGATGGGGCTTCAGTTGCTGAAGAAGGAGGGCAAGGGGAACAATCCCTTCGGCATGCATTACACCAAGTCCCTCCTGGACGCGCAGTTGCCCCATATCAGAATTCATGAAATCCGGATCAAGGGCCCCATCTATGACGAATGGCCGCCTGCCAACCGGAAGGCGATGCAGGGTGAGGGCGCGGTGACCGCGGAGAATATCGATCAGAAGATAGGAGCCTTTGCAGGGCGCGCCTATCGCAGGCCCTTGTCCGATGGCGAGTTGAAGCGCCTTACGCAATTCGGCAGCCTGAGGATGAAGGAGGGAAGCAGTCCTCAGGACGCGCTTAAGGACACATTGAAGACGGTCCTCTGTTCCCCGGCGTTTCTTTACCTCGATGACCGACCGGAGAAGGAAGGCTCACGGAAGCTCGGTCCTGTGGCCCTGGCCAATCGGCTTTCCTACCTTGTCTGGTCTTCCATGCCCGATCAGGAGCTTTTGCAAAAGGCGAAATCGGGTGGCTTGGACAGTGATCAGGAAATCGCCGCGGAGCTGGATCGTCTCTTGGCGGATCCAAGAGTGAATGAGTTCTATACGGGTTTCCTGGACAGCTGGCTGACGCTTCGTGACCTCGGAGGCATGCCTCCGGAGCGCAGGGACTTCAGCATCTACTACGAAAAGAACCTCAAGCCCCTGATGCTTGAGGAGACGAGGGCGTTCATGAAGCACCTCATTGATGAGAACCTCAGCCTGGTGAATTTCCTCGATTCCGATTTCACCTTTGCCAACAAGACACTCGCGAAGTTCTACGGCCTGCCTGAAATGAAGGGTTATGAATTCCGG
>CAZKNW010000688.1:0-2241 GCA_964554035.1 uncultured Verrucomicrobiota bacterium | reverse complement strand
GAGGGTAGTAAGAAATCCCCGCGAGGCTCCTATGCCATCGGAGCGGGCGAAATGCAAAGAAGGGTACAGCAGGAACTCGGGCTGGACTACACCCTTGGAGAGATCGAGTCCCTAGCCTATTCCGAAATAGAAAGGGTCACTGACCTGTTGGAGGAGGCATGTGCCCCCTTTGGAAGGAACAGATCCCCGATGGAGGTGATCGCGAAGGCGCAGTCTGAATGGGATGCCCCAGAAGACATCGTCCGGCTTTACCGAAAGAAGACCTCTTCGATCGCTTCAGCCTTTCGCAAGGCCAAGGCTGTGACTTTCCCAAAGAATGATGAACTTGAAGTCAAACTCGTGCCGTCCTTCATGAAGAACCTCTTCCCACTCGGCGCCTATTCTGCCCCGGGGGCTCTCGATGCAAGGCAGAAAGGCATCTTCTGGGTCAATGACCTCGGGCTCTATCAACGGGACCCTGTCAAGGCACGCATCGAACGCCAGCAACATTTCAGCCTTGCCCTGACCTGTGCCCACGAGGCCTATCCTGGACATCATCTTCAGTTCGTGACAGCCAACCGACACCCGAGAAAATGGCGTCCTCTCTTTGCCCATGCGGTGTTCTACGAGGGATGGACGCTCTGGTGCGAGCAAATGACAGCCGATCTCGCCATCACCGGAGATCCCTTGATCCGCATTCAACAACTGCACGATGCCCTCTGGCGCTGCCATCGCATTCTTGCGGACCTCTATCTGCAAAACGGCGAGTTCAGCTATTCACAGGCAGTACGACACATGCAGCAAAGCCTGGGAACCACCCGAGCAAGGGCGGCCGCCGACGTCAGCTGGTATTTCGGTTCCCCTTGCGTCCCCATGGCCTATTGGCTTGGCAAACTGGAGAATGAACGACTTTACGACCGATTGGTTAAGGGTCGCGGGTGGTCATTGAGAAAGTTCAATGACTGGCTGTTGAGTTTTGGAACCCTTCCCCAATCCTGGATCGAGAAATATGGATTGGACTGATGAGGCAGTTCCTGTCGCATTCAGGGCCCATGAACCTGAAACCGGCCTTGGGTCCAACCTAGTTTCAGCGCGACCGTCATGGGGTAGTCCCACCCGTGAGGCTCAGTACGATGTAGGTGAACATCCTGCATCTCCGCCGACAACGCCACAGCGGTCGGCAGGTCCACAAACCTGATGATATTGAGATAGTCTGGTCCCGTTTCGAATGAAGACGACAACTCCCAGAGATCAACCCTCTTCACTCCCGACTCAAACACGGAGGCCATCAGAACGTTGGTGGCCATGTCCCGCTTGCCTTGAATGTGAATTGGCGCCTCCGAAAGCGACCTGATGACTCGGATAGCCGATCGGATGTCCCAGACCCTCATCGCGTCAACCGTCTGTCCGAGAAGCTGATAGCGCCTTCGGATCTGTCTTTGTTTCTTGATGCTTCCCAATGGCGCGGTCATCCCAATCCCCCTTGGTGCCATCACATACCAAGTCTCATCCGCCCCCAATAACTGGCTTCGGATCTCCTCGAAACGATCCTGCCCGCCATCAACGGATTCCATTTCCTCGCTGAGAAGTCCTGGAAAGCCGACTGCCAGGGACTTCATCCAGGTGCTCCAATCATCCGCATCCAGGATGCTCAGTCGTTGAATCCCAGGCTTCGAGAGGGACTCCCTGCTTAATTTATACAGGCGCATTGGAACGTGTTCCTGACTTTCAAAATCCAACATTTCGAGCGAAATACCACCCGAAGCAGCCTTCCCCACCCTTCTGGATTCTGGAAGGGCCACATCCTCGGGCCATCCGGCAAAACAATGCCTTTCCAATTCAGCCCGCCATCGATTGCGCATCCAATTCCATTCCGAAGCATCTTTGGGTAGCCGTGCTGATGAGGCCTCTGGAACAAATGTGTCATGAATCCTTGTCGTGATCTCGTCTTCCGGCAGCTCGGTGAATACCTTCAATTGCTGAGCAGAGAACAGCTTTTCCGCGACCATGGTCACCGGCGACTCATCACCCCTGAGATGACGGTTCAACCAGTGAAATGCCGGAATCCGGAGTGGTTGGGTATCCGCATGCGGCCCCTCGGTGATCACCCCCCCCAACTTGTCGCTGGCGTCCAGCGTCTTGTAGACCTTGGCCGCCTTCTCGTGAACACGAATGACCCCATCGAGAGGAAAGATCCGATCCTTGTCCGTGTTGGCGATCAGAAGAGGCCTTGGAGCAATCATGGCGGCCACCATGGCAAAG
>CAZKNW010000687.1:0-2246 GCA_964554035.1 uncultured Verrucomicrobiota bacterium | reverse complement strand
CGGCCGATCTCGTCTTCATGGAATCGACCTATGGCGACCGTAACCATCGTCCACTGCAGGATACGGAGATCGAGTTCGAGGAGATCGTCCGAAACGCGGTCAAGGCAGGAGAGAAGATCCTTTTGCCCGTCTTCGCCGTCGGACGCACCCAACTGATGCTCTATCTCCTTGCCGAGATGTTCTGCGACGGCACCGTCAAGGAGTTCCCGATCTACGTCGACAGTCCGATGGCCATCGAGGCGACGAAGATCTACAGCAGCCACATCAACCAGTTCGATGCCGAGTTTCAGCAACTTCGTCGCTGCCGTCCGGTATTGGAGGCAATGAAGTCATTCACCCCGACGCCCACCGCACAGGATTCGATGGCGTTGAACGAGCAACAAGGCCCCTGTCTCATCATGGCAGGCTCAGGCATGTGTTCCGGTGGGCGCATCCTGCATCATCTCCGGCACAATCTTGGACGCCCTCAGGCCCACGTGGTCATCGTGGGATTCCAATCCTACGGTTCGCTTGGCCGCATGCTCGTGGACGGGGCTGAGAAGGTGAAGATGTTCGGAGAGGAGATCACGGTGCGTGCCCAGATCCACACGCTGGGCGGATTCAGTGCCCACGCAGGACAGTCCGGACTTATGGAATGGCTGGAACCGCTCGCACAATGCAAACCCCGCATCGTCCTGACCCATGGTGAGGACCGCGGCAGAAACGCCCTCGCAGCCCTAGTGCAGCAACACTACGGCATTACTCCGGAAAAACCGTTGATGGGCGACGTGATCGAACTCTGAAACCCCATTCCGCAAGACCTACCGGGTAACACGGATGGGAGGGACGCTTCGCCGTCCCAACTTCCTCGCGAGCGACTACTCCTCAAGCAACGCCAGTTCCTCGTTCGCCGGCTTCTTGAAGGCCTTGGAGACCACCTGCTGCCCTCCGACCACCGGAAGGCGGAGGGTCGTGTGATCAAGATCGATCGTCAATTCCGTGCCAGGGTCCGGCCAGAGGGTATGGTTCTTGTCGCTGGCGAAGATCATCAGTCCGATCTTCTGTCCCTTGGGGATGATCTGGTCATCAGGCTGAAGCTCGAAGGAAACGTCGTAGAACTCCCCAGGCTCCAGGGGTTCACTCTCGGTCACGGAGTTGCGGTTCTGAGGATCGGCCCATCCACGGTTGATGATGTTGTCCGTGATCTTCCCATTCCTCTTCTCCTCCCATGGAAGCGAAACCAGCCAGACCGACAGGTTGACGGCAGGCTTGCTGCTGGCCAGCCTGATGCTGATACGAGGCAGGCCGGAAAGATGGAGGGGCTTCTCAAGCTCAGGGGTCACGAACATCAGGCGACTATCCGTCCATTCCGCCTGGGCAAGCGCCTCCCCATCGAAGGAAAAGTTGTCGATCACGGTTTCCTTTCCCTGCCCCGACTTTTTTTCAAGAACGAGCTCCCCATGCTCAGGTGCACCGCCTACAAGATGGAACTCCACCACCTCGGCCTTGGGATTGGGATAATCCGCATAGGCAGTCGGCTCAGCACGGTCCGCATCCTCTCGCACAATCCAGGCACGAGGCCCCTTCTCCACATCATTGTCGATACCATGCAGGTAGTGCGCAAACCACCGGTTCATCATCTCAACAGGCGGATAGTTGCGATGTCCTTCCTGATGAAAATAGATTCCCGTCCTTGGATCACGAACCTTGAGTGCAGAGTAGATCCGGAATCCATGCTCAGGCATCACGTTCCAGTCGTTGAGTCCATGCCCCATCAGCACCGCCGCCTTCACGGGATCCAGCTGATGCACAAAGTCACGCTTCTTCCAGAAATCACTGTAGTCCCCCGTCAGCCGGTCCATTCCCTTGCCCATCTCCTTCTCCCGGACCTCGCAGTCACACCATTCCCTCCGGGCGTCATTCCCACTGTGGATGTAGTCATACAGGTAATCGATGTCCTCACCCAGGTAACCACCAGGATGGCGAACCAGCCCATTGGAACGATAGTAGTGATAGGGAGATGTGTTCGGAGCACACGGAATGACCACTTCCAATCCCTCCACACCGGTCGTTGCAGCGGCAAGGGCCAAAGTCCCCGGATAGGAAATACCGGTCATTCCCACCTTGCCGGTCGTCCAATAGGCTTCGACGGGCTCCCCTCCCTCAACCTCGGAATACCCCTTGGCACGACCGTTCAACCAATCGATCACTGCCTTGGGAGCCAGGGATTCATTGATATCACTGATGGTGGGACATCCCTGAGACAG
>CAZKNW010000686.1:0-2256 GCA_964554035.1 uncultured Verrucomicrobiota bacterium | reverse complement strand
GAGCAATCCTACGATCTCTTCTTCCAGTTGTGGAACGTGGATGAACCGTGGCTGCACTACAACGCCATCGCCTTCAAGCCGGGTCACCTGCCATTGAAGGCAGATCTGGAATCACAGGAGTAGGGGGGGGCTTGGGTGGCGAAGGTGTCGCTCCTCCGACACCCTCTTTCCCAAACCATTTCCATTCTTCCTCCAAACGAATCCGAACCCTACTCCAACTCCCTGATGCGGATGTTCCGCCAGCGAACCTCAAAAGGGCCGCTTCCCTTCTTGATGCCGTGCACCTGGAGTCCGATGAAGCCCTTGGGATGCGCCTTGTAGGCTTCCTCGTGGGTGAGATCCGAGATCATTTTTCCGTTGATCCAGGTCTTGATGTTGGCGCCCTTGGCCACGACACGAAACTCATTCCACTCACCGTTCTTGATGGCTTCGTGCCGCACCAGATCCTCCTTGGGCGTCATCCAGCCATTGCCGGTTCCCTCCCAGTAGATGTATCCCGACTCACCCGGGCTCTTCTCGATCTCCACCTGGGGACCATGAACGCGCCCCTTCTTGAAATCCTCCTTGCTGGCCGAGCGGATCTGGACGCCGGAATTCAGGCCGTCATCCACCTTGACCTCAAAACGCAGCTCAAAATCGCCATACTCCTTTTCCGTGCACATGAAGGAGTTGGGACTGCCCTCCTGCGTCTTGCCAATGACCACCCCATCCTCAATCCGGTAGGTGGCAGTGCCGTTCTTCTGGCTCCAGCCCTTGAGGTTCTTGCCGTTGAAGATCGGGGTAAAGCCGGGCTCCGCCGAGGCGAACAGGATGGAAGCGGCAACAAAAAGCGATGCAATCGCACCAATGATGGGGGACGTATTCTTCATTTTGATGTGTAAAACAGAAAAGGATCAGCTTCAAAGGACCACTTCAAATGCCATTCCATTCATTTGAAATCGAATTCTTTCATTGGACCAACGTCGGAAACAGTCGCTATAAAACCCCCTCTCCAGTTTATCTAGAATCTACCCATGGATACCTCCAAGTCCCAACCCTCACGTCGCGATTTCATCAAGTCCACCTCCCTCACCGCTGCCGGAACCATGGCGGCCGCCTCATTCCCCAACATCGCCCGCGCCAAGGGGAACAGTGACCAGCTCCGCATCGGATTCATCGGATGTGGCGGACGCGGTACCGGAGCCGCCACCCAGGCACTCAGCGCAGACAGCAACGTCGTCCTCCACTCGGTGGGTGACATCTACGACAGCCAGATTGAGAAGAGCCTCAACAACATTTCCCGGGCCGTGGGCGACGACAGCAAGATCGACGTGCCCGCCGACCGCAAGTTCGTCGGATTGGATGCCTATGAAAAGGTTCTCAACAGCGGAGTGGACGTCGTGATCCTGACGACACCTCCCGGATTCCGGCCGCAGCACTTCGAGGCAGCAGTGGCCGCAGGCAAGCACATCTTCCTCGAGAAACCCATGGCCACGGATGTCCCCGGAATCCTTTCGGTGATGAAGAACGTGGAGGTCGCGAAGGAAAAGGGACTCGCTGTCGTGGCCGGTTTCTGTTGGCGCTATGAATACGCCCGCCGTGAACTCTATCGTCGCATCCATGAAGGTGAGATCGGCGACATCCGCGCCATTTATGCGACCTACCTGACCGGCCCTGTGAAGCCCATGCCTCCCAAGGATTCGCGTCCCGAGGGCATGAGCGATGTCGAGTGGCAGGTGAAGAACTGGTACAACTTCACCTGGTTGGGCGGCGATGGACTGGTCGAGCAGGCCATCCACAGCGTGGACAAACTGCTCTGGGCCATGAAGGACGAACCACCCGTCAGCTGCACCGCCGTCGGTGGCCGCATGATCCCCAACAACGAGGGTAACATCTACGACCACATCGAGGTCAACTACCTCTGGGAAAACGGTGTCCGCGGTTTCATGGCGCAGCGCCAGATCAAGAACTGCCACGGAGAGAACTCCGACTACATCATGGGCTCCAAGGGCAATGCCTACATCGCCCGCGGCCGCGTCTGGATCACCGACATGAACGACAAGCCCATCTGGAAGTACGAGGGTCCCACGCCCAACATGTATCAGGTGGAACACGATGAGATGTATGCCAGCATCCGTGCCGGAAATCCGCTCAACGATGGTGTCCGCATGTGCTCCAGCACCCTCGCCGGCATCATGGGCCGCACGGCAGGCTACACCGGAAAGCAGATTTCCTGGGAGCAGATCCTCGGCTCCAAGAAGAAGCTCGTACCCGACA
>CAZKNW010000685.1:0-2264 GCA_964554035.1 uncultured Verrucomicrobiota bacterium | reverse complement strand
TTCGACAGTTCCCGGCGTGCGGACCTGAGGCTCTTGATCAGGGCCATGAGTCCGTCCACCTGTTTCGCACCGAGGCCCTTCAACTGGATCTGGGCATTGGAGCGGCCGTCATCCTCGCGTGGCAGGCGGCGCAAGGTATCGGCCACCTCCACCCATTCTCCATCCGTTGTTTTCAACTGCAGGACATAGTCGACTGGAATGCTGGCACCTGCGTGCCAGACAATGCGATTCACCTGGGTCGGCTTTGCAAATTCGATCTCCGCCCAGGCGGGTCCTGAAGTGGCGGCCTTCCATGGGTAGTCCTGACGTCGGTCCAGACTGTCGTCAATGAGGTTGTCAGGATGGCGTGACTGGTTCTCCAGCGCAAAGCTGGAGGCGCTGGCTTTGCCTCCTTCGGCTGCCGAGGCCACATTCACGACTTCGGTGGAGAATGCCTGGAGTTCATAGAGCGAGGCCTGCTTGCGGTTCTGGGTATGCTGAATCTCCATCCTGAGGGCGACAGCTTCGGTTGCAGGGAAGCGCTCCTCCTGGATGGTGCTCAAGGATGGAAGCAGCTTCAGGTCGGCCTGCATCCGCTTCAGTCGGGCCTCGAGTTCGCTGACGTGTTTCTTTGCATCCGGGATCTTGGCGGTCCATTGATCATTTTGCTCTCCGCGAAGGCGGCGATTCCCGTAGTTCAACCCGGCAAAGACGGCCTGCAGTCCGTAGTAGTCGCGCAGGGTGATCGGATCGAACTTGTGGGTGTGGCAACGTGCACAACCCACCGTGAGTCCCATGACGGATTGACCGACGGTGCGCATGACCTCGTCGAGTTCATCCTGCCGGGCCTGTCGCATCGACTCCTCATCGCGCCCGACCTGTCCCGGAAGATTGGCGGGTCCTGCCACGAGGAAGCCCAATGCGGCATCGTCATTGACCGTGTCTCCGGCGATCTGCCTGAAGAGGAACTGGTCGTAGGGGAGATCCCGGTTCAACGCATCGATCAGCCAGTCCCGGTAGTGCCATGCATTGGGGCGGGCGGCGTTGGTTTCGAAACCGACCGTTTCTGCCCATCGAATGACATCCAGCCAATGCTGGGCCCAATGCTCGCCGTAGCGCAGGGAGGAAAGCAGGCGCTCGACCAAATCCAGGTAGGCGGTGTCGGTGTCTCGGGGATCCGAGAGGAAGCTTTCCATTTCCTCGAGGGTGGGAGGAAGTCCCGTGACGATCAGACTGGCGCGCCGGAGCAGGGTGGAGCGGTCGGCTTCCGGGGAAGGAGTGAGTCCTTCCTTCTTCAATCGGGCTGCGATGAAGCGATCGATGGGATTGCGCGCCCAGTCTTTTGCCACGTCCGGGACAGAGGAATTCTGAATGGGCTGGAAAGACCAGTGGTCCGTCTGGAGGCGCTCGTTGCGTCCATCTCCCATTTGTCCGGGCCAGGAGGCACCCTCCTTGATCCATTGTTCGAGCACCTGGATCTCGGAAACAGAAAGGGGAGGGCCCTCGGCGGGCATTCGATGCTCTGGGTCCTGCTCCTTGACCAAGGCGATCAGGTGACTCTTCTCTGGAGCACCGGGAACGATGGACGGAAGGCCATGGTCGCCGCCCTTCAGGAGGATGGATCGCTGGTCCAACCGGATGCCTGACTTCTGCCTTTCGGCCCCATGGCATTCCATGCAGTGCTTCTGGAAGAGGGGTTCGACGGAGGTCTTGAAGTCGATTTCCGCTGCTGCGTTCCATCCAAGCAGGCCGACCATGAGCAGACAGAGTCCCTTCGTGAAGAGGATGCCTGTATTCTTGTAGCCGACCTGTCGCATAAGTTCGAGGGAGTGTGTGAATAGTGGATAAGAGAAATGGCCTCCGCAAGGTTGGGATTCCAGGTAGGGCGATCACTCAGTGAGCGCCTGAGCTTGGCTCACTTGTGTCGCTTGGGAGATTGAGACACCGTCCGCAGCAGCGGCCCGCGCGGAGCGACGAGCCCTACCTCGGGTATGAGACTTTTTCTCTCACCCCGCAGTAGCGGGACAGGCAGAGCCACTGAGATGCACGGAGAAAAGGCATTCTTTCGAAATGCATGCATTCCAAAAACTCCGTGCATCCCCGTGTCTCCGTGAGAGATATGTCCTTCCGGTTTCTAAGCTCTGCCTACTGCGAGTTTTAAGTTTCTTATGGCGTTGAGATGACCAGCTTCCGATAGTTCCGGCATGTTCCCAAACATCAACCGAAGGCTCGCGCCAGTCCTATGCCTTCTGGCTGTGGTCTTCCTTACCTCGACACCGGGGCAG